>MHAC01000035.1 GCA_001804565.1 Ignavibacteria bacterium GWF2_33_9
AGGAGGAGGTCATTTTAACTTCTTTTTTTTAAGTGGTGAAAAAATTAATTTTAATACTTTCAATTGGATTTCTTTTTTTGGATTTTCGTATGACGGTGATAAAACCATAATTGATGGTGATTTTAATAACAACCCCTCATATTCAGCAGTAATAAATAATCCAGTTGATAAACCAATTTATTCATTTACAAAAACAGCAAATATATTAAGATTCAACAAAAATGATGAAATATTCTCAGGAAGAATTACGTTATTATTTTTCTCCAATAATTGGTACACAGTGGGTGTTAATGAAAATAAGGAAATAAATCAGCCAATCTTCCCCAACCCAGCAACGGAATATATTGAGGTCAACGTAGGGGCAATTCATGAATTGCCCCGACAGGAAGAAGGTGTGTCAGATGCAATCCGGATTTTCGATATCTTTGGGGATGAAATGCATCCACCCCGCCCTTCGGGCACCCCTCAAGAGGGGAATAAATACAGGATAGATGTTTCCACCTTGCAGGCGGGAGTGTATTTTGTGCGGATTGGGAATGAGAAACCGATGAAATTTATGATTGTGAGGTAAAATAATCTATTATTAATTAATATATTAGAAAAAATTCTTAATTTTCTTGTTAGCAATTTTGCAATTTTTCGAATTTCAATTAGAAATATTAAAAAAACAGAATAAATAGGTGCTCAATGGCAAATTTAGAAACAAAATATTTAGGGCTGAATCTTAAAAATCCTTTTATAGTTGGTAGTTCCGGTCTCACCAGTACTCATATTCAAATTAAAAGATATGAAGTTGCAGGTGCATCTGCAGTAGTGATTAAATCAATTTTTGAAGAAGAAATTCATAATGAATTCGAACACTTCATGACGAATGAGTACCAAGGACACCACAATAATGAATTTTACGATTATTTCGATTATAAAATCAAAGAACAAAGTTTGGAAAAATATTCCAAATTGATTTATCAGGTGAAAAATGAAACTGATTTGAAAGTAATTGCAAGTATTAATGCTATAAGCACAGCTGAATGGGCTTCTTATGCAAAGAAATTTGAAGAAGCCGGTGCAGATGCTTTGGAAATCAATGCGTTTTTGCTTCCTACCAGGATTGATGAAACAAGCCAGGAAATTGAAAACAAGTATTTCGAATTAGTAAATCATGTTTTGAATTATGTTGAAATTCCTGTTTCATTGAAAATTGGTTCATATTTTTCGGGTTTGGCAAACACAATTCATAAACTTTCGCAAACCGGCATTAAAGGACTAACATTATTCAATAGAACTTTCCATCCTGATATTGATATTGATAGTATGAAATTGGCACCGGCAATGGTTTTCAGTTCTGACCATGAATATTTGCTGCCTCTCCGATGGATTGCCTTGATGTCAGGAAGAATTAATATTGATATTTCTGCTTCAACCGGTATCCATTCATCAACAGAAGCAATTAAAATGCTTCTTGCAGGTGCAAAAACTTGCCAGATTGTGTCCGCAATTTACAAACATGGACCAAATGTGATAACAAAAATGATAGAAGATACTGAAAGATGGATGGAAAGCAAGAATTTTGCTTCGGTAGATGATTTCCGTGGTTTAGCAAATAATTCAAAAGTACACGATCCTGCTTTCCTCGAAAGAATTCAGTTTATGAAATACTTTGGAGACAGAGAAGATATAGTGTAACTTCTATTTTTTAGTGAAATTTGCTATAACTTTTTCGCAAAGTTCAGCCATTTCTTTAGCAGATTTATTCCACGAAAACTTTTTAGCCCAAGAGACAGCACCTTCACGAAGGTGCTGTTTCATTTCAGGGTCGAGCAGTGCCGAATTTAGTTTCTCTGTTAATTCTGGAATATTCCCGTATTCGTAAAGCAGTCCTGAATTCCCACTATCTACCGAATCTTTCAAACCAGGGACATTTGCAGAGATGACAGGAGTACCGCAGGCATTTGCTTCCAGATTGGTTATCCCCCAGCCTTCCTTCTGGGAAGTATTCACAACTACGTCCACTTCAGAAAGGATGCGTACTTTATCTTCTTCAGATACAAATCCATAGAATATTACTTTATCTGAAAAGCCAAGTTGTACGGCAAGTTTTTCCAGAAATTCCCGGTAATCTCCACGACCAATAATTTCTAATTGAGAATTTGGATTCTTTTCCAGAAAACCCTGAAAAGCAAAAAAGAGTTGTTCAACGCTTTTATATTTTTTTAATCGGCCGAAATAAGCTATTCGGAATTTATCAAAATCAGTCTGATTATGTTCAAACGGGAAGTTTTCTGTTGTAAGCGCATTATAAATTATTGTGAAATTTTCAGGATTGAATTTTCTTTCGATAAATTCATCCAAAGTACTTTGCGATACAACGGAAAATGGAGTTTTTTTATAGATTAAATTCACAAAGTATTCAGAAATATACACGTAAAGTCCGCTAATCAATCCGGCTTCTTTGAAAATACTTTTACCGAAAAAGTGGTGACTAATTGCTAATAGGGGTTTCTTTACGTAGCGTGGCATATAAAACGGAATTTTATTTATATCATCAATCACAATATCAAATTCGTGTTCTGCAATAGCTTGTTTATACAATTTTTTAACATGGAAATTGAACATATTTCTGCTGCCGAACCGGTGAATTTCGATTCCGTCAATTATTTCAAGATCAGGAGCTCCTTTGAATGAACAGGAATACAACACAACTTTATGACCCATTCGAGCCACACGGCTGAAAATTTCATGCAAGTGTACTTCCGCACCACCACCAAAAGGATTTTTTATATCCTGCCAATTGAAAATTAATATACGCATACAAAGTAAAATTTTATATTTTTCAAAATTAAGTAAAAAATTGATTTTAGAACTTAAATCAAGATTTTGAGCAACGATTTTATAAACCTTTATTACATCTTTTATTCGTAAATTTGATAAATAAAAAAATGTAAAACTCGTTTTTATACTATTATAATTTTTAAAATCATCAGGATAATAAAATGAGTACAAAAGAGGACTTTCTTAATCCGAATAAGCTCGTAGAGCATATTGACATAAAAAGTTTTAATGCAGTTCCCCTAGTTGAGGCAATGGGCAAAACTGCCTTTCAGGCAAGGAACTTATACCGAGCTTCCGAAATTGCTAATATGATGGTTGCCGATAAAGAATGCGGCATTATCTTAACATTGGCAGGTTCTTTGATAAGTGCCGGTATGAAAGGTGCAATCGTTGATTTGATGCGTTCAAATGCTATTGACGCAATCGTTTCCACAGGTGCAAATATCGTGGATCAGGATTTTCTCGAAGCCCTCGGATTCAAGCATTATCAGGGTACTCAATTTGTGGATGACAATGAATTGAGAGATTTGATGATAGACAGAATTTATGATACATATATTGATGAAGATGATTTGCGTGTTTGCGATATGACCGTTGCAGAAATTGCAAATTCAATGGAACCTGCTGCTTACAGTTCACGTGAATTTATAAGTGAAATGGGACGATGGCTTGTAGATAATAATATTGGCGAAGATTCAATTATCCGTGTAGCATACGAAAAAGGTATTCCTATTTTCGTTCCTGCATTTTCCGATTGCAGTGCCGGATTCGGGTTGGTACATCATCAGTTCCATACAAAAGGACCGGTTGTATCGCTCGATTCAGCCAAAGATTTTCTTGAAATTACAAAAATAAAAATACATAACAGAGAAACAGGTATTTTGATGCTTGGCGGTGGTGTTCCGAAAAACTTCACACAAGATATTGTCGTTGCTGCAGAAGTGCTTGGCGAAGATGCTCCAATGCATAAATATGCCGTGCAAATAACAGTTGCAGACGAACGTGACGGAGGACTTTCCGGTTCCACACTGAAAGAAGCAAGCTCTTGGGGCAAAGTTGAAACAACTTATGAGCAAATGGTCTTCAGCGAAGTTACTATCGCATTCCCCTTGCTGGCTTCATACATCTGGAATAAAGGTGCATGGAAAAACCGTACAGAAAAGCGTTTCAATGACCTTTTGGATAATGAATAATTTTTTCAAAAACATAAATTAGGTAATTAGAATGAGTGAATATTTGAACGATACTTTCAAAACTATTCATAACAGAAAAACTGTTAGACATTTTACAGAACAAACAATTTCAGATGAATTGCTTTTAGAATTAGTTAAAGCAGGTATGGCAGCTCCAACTGCCCTTAATACTCAACCATGGGAATTTATTATTATCAATGATAAAAACACAATGAAGAAATTTGCCGGATCATTGCAATTCAGCAAAATGCTGGATTCTGCAACTTCTGCAATTGTTGTTTGTACTAATCCTGAAAAAGCAAATGGCAAGCACATGGACTTTGCTGTTATTGATGCAACACTTGCAAGCGAAAATATACTTTTGGCTGCTGAATCACTTGGTTTAGGCGGTGCATGGGTTGCGCTCCATCCTAAAGATGTTGCTGTGACTTATATTCGTGGCGAACTTGGCATCCCCGAATCAATCGTACCTTTGAATATTATTCCTTTAGGATATCCAACCGGTTCTGAACATGTTAAGGATAAATTCAATCCCGATATTATCCATTATGAAAAATGGTAATCAAGATTATTTTCGTTCACATAAAATCTAACAAATCAAAGGGGCAAAAGCCCCTTTATGTTAATATTTATTGAATTTTCCTTTTACTACTTTTTCACCATTTGAGATTTTGTAAAAATATGTGCCTCTTGGTATTTGAGTGGTATTTAATGTAAAAATTGTTTTCTCGCTTAATATTGTACTAGTATTTTCAATTTGGATACTCTCTCCCGGAACATTACAAAATTGAATGTTCGAGTAAATTCCTTCAACTTCTATTGTCACTTTGTCAGAAGCCGGATTTGGAAATGTTTTTGTTATTGGCTCCCAAACTGCTTCTTTGGCTGAATTAATTATGTCTGAAAGTTTTGTTCGGCAAACTCCAAAATTAAAATAACAGACATATAAATATTCATCCTTCTCAAAAAAACTAAACACGCCGCCATGGGTTAATCCGAAATTATAGGAAGACTCTTCCTGACCCCATGTAAGTCCATTATCTCGGGAGATATACATGCCTTCATCATAAGTTGCGGCTAGAATTGTATTTCCTTTTACGAAAACTGAATTAATTCTGGTTAATTCGTAAGGTTCTGTTGGTGTAATCCTTTCCCAGTTCTCACCCCAATCATAAGACCTGCAAATACCTCCACCATAAGTGGAGGCATAAAGTACATTGTCGAAACATTGGATATCGAAAACACCCTCAAACGAAAGTCCATTACTTTTTTTATACCAATTTTCGCCTAAATCAGTACTTGCCCAAACTCCATTATTATTATCAGCAATGAATAAATATTTGTCGAACGAACGAATTTTATTCGGCATTGGTTTTTTCCAACTTTCCAAATTCACATAATTACTCTTTTTCTCCCAAGTCCCTTCACCTAGTTCGGGACATCTAGTTATCGCACCTGTGCTGCCCAAGAACAAATAATTATCTTTCATCGCAATTGTTGCATAGAAAAGATGCACACTATCTCCTAATCCCTTACTTGCATTATACCATGTTTGACCGTTATTTGTTGATTTCACAACAGCCCATCCGTAATCACCTGCAGCAATTGCCATAACTATCATACTATCTTGATATACTAAATCCTCTGCACCTGTTATATATCCTAGTGTCTGTTGCTCCCAAGTACCTCCTAAATCTGTTGATTTATATAATGGATATGCTTCTAATAACCAAAAAGTATTATTTACATCAAATATATGCATTGTATATGCTTTTCCGACCAATCCCTTATTTTTTGTTTCCCATGAATCCTGTCCTGAACATATATTTGATAGAAATAATAAAATTAGTATCGGCAAAATAAGTCTATAAATTATTTTCATATCTTTTCCTCCGAAAAATTTAGTTAAACATTAATTTATTTTTCAATTAGTATTGCCAATTGAAAGCAAAGTAAGAAAAACGCAATGAGGAGTAGTTCTTTTTCCATAATGTATTTCTTTCGGTTTTCGAAGGAAATTCTATTGAAGTAAAGTTTGCAACTTTCTCTGTAATTTTCATCTGATTTAGGTTCAGATTTTTCTGCGGTTCTGATACAATAAATTTCGTCTGAATCGTCTCTGCATAAGCATATAAGCATATAAGCATTTCTTGCGCCCTTTTCAGGATTTACTGTAATATTAATAAGCCAATCTTCCATTTCTTGGACATTTCATGCAACATAATAAATCGGCAATTGCAATTTACGAAAAACAATTAAATAATAAACAACGGATTTAATATATTTTTTTCAAATTGCAAGTTCTCATATATACTAAACACACAAATTGGTCAAAAATTACATTAGAAGTGAAAAAATAATTTTGAGAATTGTCCGAAATGGGTAGAGACGTAGCATGCTAAGTCTCTACGAACAAAATTTAATTTTCACTATTTCTAATACCTCCAGGAAGTTCAGAATGATATTCAAATAAAAGTTCATATCTTTTAGGAGAGGGATTTAGGGTGTGTTGAGAAAAAAAAACCCCTTGCCCCCTTTGAAAAAGGGGTGAGAAATACATAAATTCCTTGTCAAGCAGTGATTGACATACAAATCAAAGTCCCCTCTATAAAGAGGGGATTTAGGGGTGTGTCGAAAACAAAAAAATCCCTCTCCTAAAGGAGTGGGATTTAGATATATGTTAATATTTATTTTTTTTTAAAACTAATGCAAAATTTCATCTACTAAATTTTCATCAATTTCCATATTATCAGGTAATAATATTCTGCCACAATGTTCGCAAAGGAAAATCTTGTTTTCATTATTGCGAATTTCCACGATGCGCTGCGGAGGAACTGAATTGAAGCATCCTGAGCAGCAATTACGTTTAATTGTCACTGCAGTATCATTATGGTTCACACGGATACGGTTGTATTCCTTCAAATTTGCAATATTGATTTTTGCTTCAATTTTTTCTTTAGTGAGACGCAAGTCTCTTACGATTTGCTTTTGTTCTCCGGCAAGCTCTTCAATATTATTCTTCAGGATAGTTAATTCTACCTCAAGTTTTTTGACATTTTCTTTTTGTTCATCCAGGAGTTGAGATAAATTTTCTTCTTTGATTCCTTCGGATTTAAGTTTTGAAGAAAGCTCTGTGTGCTCTTTTTTCAAGTTATCTATTTCGTGAGAAAGAGCATCGAATTCCTTATTATTTCTTACAAGAAATTGCTGTTGAGTAAGTTTTTCTTCTTTATCTTTGAGTTCAATCAAAGTAACGTTTGCAACCGATACGAAGTGTTGAATTTCTTTCAACACGCCGTCAGTTTCTTCCACTAATGATTTAGCATTAACAAGTTCTCTATGCTTATCTTTTTCTAATTCCGGCAAATCACCAAATTCTTCATTCAATTCATCGAGTCTTAGATCCAGAAATGAAAGAGCTCCAATACTTTTACTTTGTGATGTCATTTTTATATTTTACCTGATTTATTCTTTTTAGACGAATTAAGGGAAATAACTAATAGGATTTGTACTAATTTTTGATTCCACAAGCCCAATAAATTCATTAGCCAATTTTTCTTTTAACAATTTGTAAAGGGCAGGAACTATAAATTGTTCTGTTTCATAATGACCCGGATCAACCAAAGCCATATTTCCTTTTACTGAATGGAAAGTGTGGTAAGTCGCATCGGAGGTAATCATTGCATCAAGCTCATTTGCAAGAGCCTCATCCAAAAAAGATGTGCCGCTGCCTCCCACAATCCCGATTTTCTTAATTTTATCCTTTTTTCCTTTTGTATAACGCAAAGGATTTTTTGTTACAGAATGAACTTTTTCGATAAATTTATCGAATAAAAGCCCTTCAGCAAAATTTCCGATAATTCCCATCCCGAATTTCTCATTTTCAGTATTGGGTATCAAAAATTTTTCGATTTGCAAATCAAGTTCCTTGGCAAAAAGTGAACTTGTGCCGTTTTCGTACACGTCAAATCTGGTATGCAGTGAAATTAATGAAACTTTATGTAAAATGAGAAGGCTAACCAATTTCCCAACTCTGTCTTCTTGAGTAATTCTCTGCAATGGAGAATAAATCAGAGGATGAAATGCCAAAATTGTATCTGATTTATTCCATAAAGCTTCACCAATAATTTCAGGTGTAACTTCATGGCAGATAAGCAAATTCTCTATTTCTCCCTTCCCGGAATGCACCTGTAATCCAATTCTGTCACCAGGCAAGGCATACTTGGAAGGAAATTGATTTTCTAGAAACTCTAAAAAAAAGTTTAAATTCATTAATGTTTTGCAAAACAGAAAAAATACAAATTAATAAAAATTAACGGAATATTTATTCAATTTTAAATATTAATTAATATGTTAATACTTTTTTACCATATTTTTGCCATTTTATTGGTAATTTTGTAGAACAAAAATTAATCAATCAGGTAAAAATGTCTGGAAAAATTATACCTGCAGAAAGAACAATAAATGTTACTTATGCAATTCGTGATATTATCGTGCTTGCCGACCAAGTGAAAAAATCCGGTAAGCAAATGTATTATTTGAATATCGGCGACCCGAATGTTTATGATTTCGAAACTCCGGTAGAAATTATTGAATCCATCAATAAAGCAATGCTTGAAAACAAGAATGGCTATGCTTCTTCGATTGGTGAACAATTTGCACTTGATGCAATTATCCGTGATTCAGAAAAGAAAGGAATTCGTAATATTCAGTCTGCTTTTATCACAAATGGTGCAAGCGAGGCAATTGAAATTTGCCTTTCCGCTTTAGTAAATAAAGGTGAAAACTTCCTAATGCCGACTCCGGGATATCCTCTTTATACAGCTGTCCAAAGCAAATACGAAATGACGCCTAATCCTTACTATCTCGACGAAAGTAATGGCTGGCAGCCCGATGTGGATGATATTCGTTCTAAAATCAATTCCAAAACAAAAGCAATTGTACTGATTAATCCAAACAATCCAACCGGCGCAATCTGCCGTCCGGAAATTCTGGAACAAATTTTGGAATTGGCTCTCGAAAATAATTTGGTGATTTTTGCTGATGAAATTTATGATAAATTAATTTTCGATAATAAGAAACTTACATCTATTGCATCGCTCAATCCTGAAGCACCGGTAATCACATTTTCAGGTCTATCGAAAAACTTTCTCGCACCGGGTTTCCGTATTGGCTGGGGAGTTGTAAGCGGCAATAAAGAAGTGCTGTCAGATTATATTGAAGCAATAAATAAACTATTGCGTGCTCGTGTTTCGGCAAATCATCCATTGCAATATGCCATTCCAACTTGTCTTGATGGGAAACAGGAACACTTGAAAGATGTAATATCACGCCTGGAGCGTCGTCGTGATATTGCTATGAGTAAATTAGCTACAATTGATGGTATAAGTTTGGTTCAACCTGAAGGTGCTTTTTATGCATTTGCTTCGATTGATGTGAAAGACGATACTCATTTTTGCACTCAATTGCTTCAGGAAACCGGTGTTGTACTCGTTCCGGGCAGCGGATTCGGCCAGAAACCGGGTTCGCATCATTTTCGTATTGTTATCTTACCGCAAGAAAAAGTGCTGGAGGATGCTTTCGATTTGATAGCTGAATTTTATAAAGAATATAAAACAAAATATTAATGAATTTACTGCAAAGAATTTACGTTTTCTTCGTAAACTTCAGGGATTATATAGTATTTACAGCCTTGGTTATGATGTCATTCAGTATGATTTCACTGGGTGACTTCACGTCCATAGGCGGTTTTCGTGCTTCTGTTGTAACTTTGGTTGGATTTATCAATGAGAACATTTTGGTAATTCCGAATATTGCTGCAATACGTCAGGAAAATCAAGTACTTAGAGAACTGAATATGGAGCTTTCCAATGAAGTAACCCGTAATTATCTTGCTGATAAAGAAAATGCACAACTTCGCAAAATGCTGGATTTACCAAAACAAACGAGTAATCATCTTGTTTTCGCAGACGTGGTGGGTATTGAAAAAATCGGGAACAGAACTTATTTAATTATTAATAAAGGCAGTAATGAGGAATTGAGTTTTGGTATGACAGTTCGAACTGATGCCGGATTAATTGGTTCAATAACAGCAACTTCGGGACCTTATGCAATTGTGGAGACTATTTTCAATCCTGATGTAAAAATCTCTGTTGCAATTGCAAATTCATCACTAAAAGGAATTGTTACATGGGATGGCAAGACAGATCTTGTGCTAGATAATATTCCAAAAACAATTCCGGTGGAGAAAAATCAAGAAGTAGTTACTTCCAATTTTAGTAGTAAGTTCCCTCCGGATGTTCCTTTGGGATTTATTCGTTCTGTAGAAGTGCCGAAAAGTTCACTTTTTTGGAAAATTATCATCCAGCCTTATGCTATGTATAATACCGTACAGCAGGTAGCTGTCGTAAAAGAATTGCCCGATTCATCTAGAATTAACTTGATAAAAGAATTTTTCGAAATTAAACTTAAGTAAAATGTATTCATTAAAAGAATTACAAATCAGAAACAATAAGTATTTGCTTTACTCCATATATTTTGGATTTGGAATTCTTTTTGGTTTGATGCAAATTTCATTCATACCATTGATGGTAATCAACGATTCTATACCGAATCTGGTAATGCTTTATGCTATATGGCTGGTGCTGCGTGAAGGCAGGATAATCGGTTATTTGTCAGCATTTATTCTGGGTATGATTTATGATATTTTAACTTTGCAGGTTGTGGGCGTGAGTTCCCTTTCTTTCTTATTTGCAGTACTTTTTGCCGGAATATTTTACAGAAAAGATAAAGAATTTTTAATTTTATCGTCCTATCGTTTTATTCTAATAGTTTTCATTGCAGCATTGATTTCGAATTTAATTCAAAACATATTCTATCTGAAATTAAGCGATATAGACTTTTGGACTACTTTTATTTTCAAATGGTTAGGTAATACAGTGTATACAGCGGTAGTGGCCACAATTCCATTTTTTATATCATTTAGAAATCAAATAAGTAAATAAATGTATCTTTCTAAACTGGAAATTCTCGGCTTCAAATCTTTTGCCGATAAAATAAATTTGAATTTTAAAGACGGGCTTTCTGCAATTGTGGGTCCGAACGGTTCAGGTAAAACTAATTTTGTTGATGCTTTGAGATGGGCTCTGGGTGAACAGAAAACTTCTGTTCTACGCTCGGAATCTATGGAAAATGTTATTTTCAATGGTTCAAAGAACAGAAAAGCACTCGGTTTGGCAGAAGTTTCGATTACAATCAAAAATTCCAAGAAAATTCTCCCCTCTGAATACGATGAAGTGAATATCTCTCGCAGGCTTTACCGTGATGGCGATAGTCAGTACTTAATTAATAAAGTTCCCGCAAGACTGAAAGATATCACTAATCTCCTTATGGATACGGGTTTAGGTGCAGATTCTTATTCGGTTATTGAGTTGAAAATGATTGAAAATCTGCTGAATGGTAATCCTGCTGAAAGAAGAGATATTTTCGAAGAAGCTGCCGGAATAAAAAAATTCAAGTTGAATAAGAGAGAAACAACCAAAAAACTACAAAACGTTGAACTTGATTTGGAAAGATTAAATGACATTTTGAATGAAATTCAGAAAAACGTAAATTCACTTTCAAGGCAGGCTGCAAAAACTCGCAGATACAATTCGATGATTAATGAATTGAAAGAACTCGAAGTGAATTTATTCGCCTTCGAACTTTATTCTCACAATGCTAATTTATATAAAAAGAAGGAAGATAGCGAAGTTTTACTACAAAAAATCAGCAAAATTAATCAGGAAATTTCTGAAATTGAAAAGTATCTTAATGAATTAAAAGTAGAATTCAATTCAGTTGACGAACAGTTCCAAAATATTTCCAGAAATGAAATTGATTTAAATAATCAACTTTCACAATTGAATACTGATATTTCACTGAATGAAGAAAAATTGAATTCTTTGGAAAATTCCCAGCAAAATATTCAAAATGAAATTGAAGAATCGAAAAAAAATCTAAGTATAAGCGAAAATAATCTTGTTCAATTGAATTCCGATATTGCTGAATTGCAACAAAATGAAATAAATCTCAATGCCGGTTTCGAGCAAATTCGAAATGAAAAGAAATCATATCAGGATAAGCATCAGGAAAAGGAAAGAGAAGTAAGTCAGTTAAATTCAAAAGTTTACGAATTAAAGAATAAAGTTTCGAATATAAATTCTCTAATCTCCCGTAATGCACAAACTAAAATCCGTACAGAAAGTAGAATTATTGAAGAAGAAAATAAATTGAAATCTTTCGATGCTCAGTTAATTTCCCAAACTGAGGATTTGAAAAATAAAGCGGAAGAATTTGCTCAATTTGCCGAGAAAGTTTATGAAGACCGCAAAAAACTACAGGAAATAATTGCTGCAAAAGATGAATCCGAAAAACATCTGGCAGAATTGAGAAATACTGAGTTTGAAGTTAAAAATAATATCAATAAATTAAACGCTGAAGTAAATTTCCTCGAAAGCATTGTTGTGAGCGATGAAAGCACAAAATTCCTTTTGAATAATAAAAACTGGAAACCTTCGGACGAAAAAGTTCTCTTTGGGGAAATTATTTCCACTGAGGAGAAATATCAGAGAGCGCTCTATACTGCTCTGGAAAATGCAGTTTCTTCATTCCTTGTTGATGATTTTGCAAAAATTGAAGAAGGTATCAATGAATTGCAAAACTCAAAACAGGGCAAAGCTAACTTTATTCTGAAATCTACAGAGAATCCGGCTAAAGATGTTTTAAATTTCCAAAATGAATCGGGAATAATCGGATTGCTTGCTGACTTGATTTCTGTGAATATCGAATATGAACAAATTGCAAATAGCCTTCTCCGAAATGTAATTATTACCGAAAACCTCTCTGCTGCACACAATTTACATCGGAAATTGATTAAGCAAGGTGCCGGTAATTATAAAATTGTAACACTTGCCGGAGAAATGATTTATTCCTCAGGTATTATTTCCGGTGGAGGCGAGGCTGCTTCACAAAAAACTCAATTAATAGGCCGTAGAAATAAAATAAAGAAACTTACCTCCGAAATTGAAAAATTGACCAATACTTTGAATCAAACACAAATTGATTTCAAAACTGAACAAACAAAAATTTACAATTTTGATATTCCCCAAAAAGAAACTATTCTTCGACAAAACGAAGCAAAATTGTCTTCAATTGAAAGAGAGAAAAATCAACTTGAATTGAAATTGGAATCGCTCAAAAATAATTTCAATTTGATCGAAGAATCAATTTCCAAACTCAAAAAAGAGATTGAGGAATTGAACGCCGAAGATTCAAATTTTGCTATGAATACCATCAAATTTACTGATGAATTAACTGAAACCCAGAAACTGCTTGAATTTAAACAACAGGAATTGGCAATTGAAAGGAAAAATCTCGACGACCGGAATGAAAAATCCAAGTCAAAGGAAATTGAACTTGTTCGTTTGCAGAGCGATATTCGCTATAAAATATCTGAAATTGAAAAGGTTCAGAATTCTATTGCCGAAACAAAAAAGCGTATTGAGGATAAAACGAATGAATATGACACAAACAAAATTTTCCGCAGGCAGCTTTCCGAAAAAATTTCAAATGGAATTTCCCTTAAGCAAAGTTTGATAAATCAACTGCAAAATACTCTTGCTGAAAAAGAAAATATTGCTTCCAAAAGAAAGAATAGACTTGAAAGAGTAGCAAATTACGAAGAAACTTTAGATGCAGCACGCAAAAATTACAGCAAGATTACAGATGAAAATCATGCTGTGAATCTTGATATTGCATCAATCAATTCCAAAATTGAAAGTATCGTCGATATCACTTTCGATCAATATGAAATTGACTTAAATGAAGTAAATCTTAAGGACAGGTTCACTGATGAAGAGCGTAAGGCTTTCGATTTATCAATGGCACGAACAGATATTGCTCTACTAAAGGAAAAAATTTCGCTTTTGGGAAATGTGAATTTTCAAGCTTTAGAAGATTATGAAGAGCAAAAGACAAGATTGGACTTCTTGCTCACTCAATTGGAAGATTTGAAAAATTCTCAAAAACTCTTGCAGGAAACAATTGAGGAAATAAACAAAATTGCAACTGAAAAATTCCTAACAACTATTGAAAAAATCAGGGAAAATTTCAAAAATTTATTCAAAGTTCTCTTTGGGAATGAAGGTGATGCCGATTTGCGTTTGGAAGGAGATTCTCCGCTCGATGCTTCAGTTTATATTTCCGCCAAACCGCCTTTCAAAAAACCAAGCTCAATTGATTCGCTTTCGGCTGGCGAAAAAACTTTAACTGCGATTGCTTTGCTCTTTTCCATATATTTGGTAAAACCAAGTCCTTTCTGCGTTCTTGACGAAGTGGATGCTCCTCTGGACGATTCCAATATAGAGAAATATATTGCCTTGCTACGTAGATTCAGCAAAACACATTCTATTCAATTCATTTTAATTACACACAATAAGAAAACCATGGAAGCCGCCGACACTCTTTACGGACTCACAATGGAAGAAGAAGGCGTCACAAAAGTCGTCTCTGTCAGGTTGGAAAAATAATATATCCAAGAAATAGTGATAGTGAAAGTGATTCAAATCCCCTATGTGCCAAGCACTTGGTCCAAACGGAATTGTACAATTATTTTCACTAAGTCTAACGGGAGAGGTTCGTCCAATGGGAATTGGATGGCACCCTTAGATGTTTTATAATCTTTCAATTCCTCTGAGAAAACTTTTATAGGAGAAGATGTCGGATAAAAACCAATATGATTTTTAGCAGCAGCAAAGTACACAAGTATTTGCTTTTGCTTGTAAGCAGGCATATTGTAGCTGATGACTTCCTGAGAATCAGGAGCCGCCTCACGAATGGCGGCTCTCAATTCTTCCAGTTTGCCTAAAATTTCGGGATTAACCGTAGAAAGATATTCTTCAACAGTATTAAATTTGATATTTTCCATTTATTCACTTTGCGAAGCAACATATTCGGTTAATTTGCCAAGAGCATAAGTATAGCTGCCGTACTCATTATCGTACCAACCCATTATCTTTGCATGAGTTACAGGGATATTTATATCGTGCAAATCCGGAATGCCGAATGAAGCAACAGCCTCTGCCGGTACTTTCAAGAAACCTGTACGTGTGTGAATTTCATTTCCTTCAATTACAATTGTTGCAGGGAATCCCAGCAAATCCATAGATACATTTTGTTTGTCGGAATAATGCAGCAATCCTGCTTGCGGCCCCATTTGGGCATTACGATAAATATCTTTTATATACTTAGAATTAATAAGCGGATTACCGTTTTCATCCAGTGCAGTATTGAAAGTAATATTCAACGCAATCAGAGAAACAGAAGGAGTCGGAATTCTGATTGAATCTGCCATAAAACCGAACTGTATAATTTCAGGAAGAACTTTTTCCAAAGTTTTTGCTGCACCTGTAGATGAAAGGATAATATTATTAAGCAGCATCCTGTTTTTTCTCACGTCTGAAGCACCTGCCCCGGGAACAGAATCCAGCACACTCTGAGTATTGGTTGCAGAATGCACAGTGGACATAGATGCAGTTAGCACATTATTTGTTTGCTTATCTTCCAGGAGTGGTTTCACCATGTGAGCCAAACCTGTTGTAGTACAGCTTGCAGCAGATATTACGTGATGCTTTAGCGGGTTATAAATCGTATGGTTAACACCATAAATCAAAGTTGGGAAATTTTCCAAATCGGCACTTTTATCTTCTTTGATTTTGAAAGGAGCACTTGCAATCACTTTTTGGGCACCACCTTCCAAATGTCCCATAATACTACCTGACGATTTACTTGCCGGAGCGGTAGGATCAAGGAATTTGCCGGTACAATCCACGACAACCCTCACACCTTCAGCCTTCCAGTTAATATCCTTAGGATTTCTGTCGGTTTTCAACACTTTGATTGGAAAACCATCAATTTCGATAGTATCTTTTTCGTGGCTGGAAATTTCCACTTGAATTGATTTTCCTGTTCTTCCGTAAAGGAAGTGGCTGAGCGAACCGTAAGTAGAGTCAGTAGTGATTGTTTGCACCAAATCATCAATACTTTTGCCAACCTCACGGCCAACATTAACAACAATTCCGTCGAACTCCCTGCTGATAAGGTGATACCAAAGTGAAAGTTTGCCAATACGACCTAAGCTATTTATGCCTAATAATTTTTTATCATTAATGCTAAGTGCCATAATTACTCAATGTTATTATTTATTAACACAAAATTAACTAAATTTCCTGAATTCTAATAGGATAATTTCCTCTAAAAATTAATCCGTTTCTTCCATCAATAGCAATTTTATCAAAAGCACGAAACTCAATGCCATTCATAATGCATCTTTTATCATTTTCGAAAACCATCATTTCATTGCAGTTCACAACGCAAGTCTTGCCGAGCGAAGCAGCAGTAACAGCTGCATGTGATGCTGCTCCACCTTTGCTGGTGAGCAGTCCTTCGCAGATGAAAATCATCTCGATGTCGTCAGGTACTGTATCCGGACGAACAAGAATAGCCTTTTCTCCCGGGGCTATTTTGTTCAATTGGTTAATGTCATCCATATCGAAAACAACAACTCCATTCATAACAGAATTACCGATACCGATCCCGCATCCACAATTTTTCATTTTCTTTTCTGGATCATCAAAGATTTCTATATGCGATTGTTTTGGAATTGATAAATTTCTCGTTTGAAGTACAAACAAATCTTCGGGATTTGAAGTTTCAAAGGTAAATTCAATTTCCTGATGACCAAAACCATGCTTTTCAATTAATTCAACAGATATTTCTTTCAATTTATTAAAGATATCCGGGAATGCATTTTCGAGAGAAAAAGGAGCTTGATTGTGAAATTTCTGCCTTTGATGTTCACTAATTGGCAATGTGCTAATCAACCCTGCCACTATGTCTTCACCCTGCGAAAGGAAAGAGAAATCTCCGCCAAGATTGATTCCGGGGACATTGTCCTGAGGGTCGTGAGTGAAAAGAACTCCTGAACCGGATTCTCTGTGTAAATTGCCGAATACCATTCTTTGCACAATCACTGCAGTACCCCATTCATCTGCAATTTTCAGATGTTCACGATACACTTTAGCTCTTGATGTATCCCAAGAATTGAATACAGAAAAAATTGCTTTTTTAAGCTGCTTCCAAGGATTTTCTTCAAATTCAATATCATTGTCAATAAGCAATTGTTTATAGGAAAAAGCAATTTCACGCATTATTTGTGGAGAAAATTCAATTTTCTTTGAAATCCCGTGCTTCTTTTTATAATCAATCATTATTTGGTCAAAGTCATTACGGTCAAGCTCATGAGACATTCCCCAGGTTTGCAGCAATCTGCGGTAACAATCCCAGGAAGTCCATCCCCAGTTATACTCCTGGCTTAGACGTTCAGTTATTTCATCGTTCAGCCCAACATTCAGGAAAGTATTCATTGCCCCGGGCATAGAAATCGTTGAACCTGAGCGGACACTAAGCAGCAGAGGACGTATATTATCACCATACTTTCTTCCGGATTCCTCTTCCAGCTTTGCCAGAGAATTCAAAATTAAATTATCAATTTCCGATTCAAGTGAAGGAAGTTTCACGATTGTGTTCAATCTTCGGAAAACTTCAGTTGTGATGACAAATCCATTTGGAACAGGAAAATTATTTAGAGCAAGTTTTTTCAGATAATATGCTTTAGATCCTAAAAAAACCTGATTATCGATTGGTGTTGTTTCTTCATAAATAGGACTAATCACCATATCGGGATTATAATTCATGATTTTTTGGATTTCCGATTCATTTAAATCTTCAATCAATTTTTTCAGATTCACTAAAATTTTACCGATAAAATTATCTAGTGATTGAATCAAAAATGCGGATGAAAGCAGCTCCCGATAAAACATTTCAGATTTTCTTGCTATTATTTTCTTCAGTCCTTCGCCATCATTCTTTTCCTCTTCATTCATATGTCTTGGGATAATTCTAACCAGAAGTTGCTCATAAGGCTGAATAAAATAATTATTGATAATTTCTTTAATACTGCGTTCCATAAACTGGAAGATATTAATATACTGACGAATTGTGAAAGTCCCGGAACTCAAACTATACTGAAGCATATTTAGATTGGAAATAAATCCTTGATTGTATATGCCGTCCAACCGCAAACCTTCGCTAAGCAATTTTGCAACATTATATACTTTTTTTAGAGTTTTGGCAGTGAAATATTCAGTATTAATTCCTGAAATAATATCATCAATGATTACCGAAGCAAAACTTTCCAGGCGAAATGTTAGACCAAGAGCTTCAAACTTCGGCTCACGATACTGCCCGTACATGGAAGGAATACCAAAAGCAATATGCCGTTTATAGTATATACTCTCCCAGCCTTCACTTTGCTTATTATCGAAAATTATTTCATTTAATATCACCATCAAATTGAAAATAATTCTCAATGCACTGATTTTATCATTTGCAGAAAGTGCTACTTCCAGGTCTTCAATATCAAATTTATCAATAAAAGTGTATTTCTTCAAGATGTCTGTTATATCAACTGCTTCGAAAAGATATTTTTCCTTTAACAATTGATATAGTTCAATAATTAAACTTACACGCTTAGGATCGTTTGGGTGGTCAAATTCAATATGTTTCATTATCAAAGCAAGTTCATCTTTATTCATTTCCAACAAATGATGAAGTGTGCATTTGCAATGATTACAAGCATTTACAATCACTTTATGAACGCCCCGCACCCAATAACTTTCCACATCAACTGATTCATACACATTTTGTGGAACAATATTAATCAACCTTTCCTTATCCAACGATTCCCAAAAGCCGATGATTTGCAAAATAATATCGATGTGAGAATTATTGCCTTCTGTGTGAATCTGCTTGCGTAAAAAGTGAATTAATTTGTCATTTCTGTGAGATATTTCATCAATGATGGTTGAAACATCACGCAACACACCTTCTGCGCCAATTTCATTGAAATAGACCGGAAATATACGAGTCAATTGCTTAATTTGCTTGTAAATCGGAGAAATTTCAGAATTGAGAAGTTTTGTAATATCTTTTTGAAATAAATCCGTATCGAAAATGAAAATACCACCCAGACGAAGATTAATTATTAGAGCAGAAAGAAGTTTCCGCATAATTTCCGGATTATATTCAATAAGTTCCATCCATACACGGATGTTCTTAATATGATTTGGATTTACTTTCAATTGCCAATCATTTGTCAGATAAGTCATTCCGGGAGTGATGAATCCAAATTCAATTATTTTATTTTCGAAATGCTCAATCAGAAGAATATTATTTGTGTTTATAATTTCCTTACCCAAATTCAGTATAGAATCCAGAATAAGATTTATATGACTCGACTTAAAATCCTCGAAAAGAATAAAAAGCTCATCAATTGACTGAATTGACTGCAATTCATTCAACTCTGAACTTATCCTTTTGATTGCTTTGTTCAGATCGAGCAGGAGATAATCTCGATAATAAGCAACTCCTTCCAAATGCAGCAAATAGAAAATATATAGGAATTGTTCAGTAGTCTTTTCGAAAATATCAATTTTCTTGCGGTATGCATCAATAATATCTGAAAAAGTGAATGCTAATTTATTTATGTCTTTCCAATTATCAGCTTTATTTAATAATTGATAATATTCATCAAAAAATTCTTTCCCTAGTGACTTTAAATCGCTAGAGTAATCCTTGCTCATCTTGCTCTCATGGGAAAGATACCACTCATCAAGTTTTGTGCAATTATCCCAATATTTAATGTTTTCAGTTACCAAAATCTTCATAAAATCAAAAGTTAACTGTGTAGATTTAGGATTTTTATTCGCATTCTGCAAACATTTTTTGAACGAAGCCATATTTCCAAGGTAGCTGAACTTATTCCTTTCAAAATTGTCATTGAGAATTTGGAAGTAATAATTCAGCAAATCATCACTTTCTGCAAGACTGTCGTAATTATGATTAATAAAATCCAGGTAAACGAAGACCAGTTGCTTGCTAACAGAATCACTTAAACTTTCATTCAGTAATTTATCGAAAATTTCAAGAATCAACTTTACAGCTTTTGTTCTTTCAGGATGATTTTTGAATATCCAAAAATCGCTGATAGTAAGGTTTACTAGTGAGTTTACAATTTCTTCACGATTCGAGTAAGGGTGATGATATTCATTGAAAAAATCAACCATCCTTTTATGAATTCCCCAGAATTGTTCACTCAGAGAAATTAACCACCGATGTTCTTCAGGGATAATTACTTCAGCTATCTTCGTCTGCTTCAGATTTGCTTCGAGAGCTTTGGATTCTATTACAGTCTTCATTATTACGTAATATATTTTATTAAGTCTATTATTCTATTTGAATATCCACTTTCATTGTCGTACCAGGCGAGGATTTGCACGAAATTACCTCCCAGAACTTTTGTGGAAAGTGCATCGTAAATTGCTGAATGAGTATTATTTGTTATATCGCTCGATACTATTGGTTCCTCGCAATATTCGAGATATTTCTGCATATGCCCTTCAGAAGCAGTTCTGAAGGCATTATTAATCATTTCGACTGTGACCTTAGAAGAAAGTTGAGCAGTTAGTTCCACATACGAGCAATCTGCAACAGGTACTCTGGTAGCGAATCCATCGAATTTTCCTTTTAGTTCAGGCAAAACAATTACCGAAGTTTTCACAGCACTTGTTGTTGTAGGAATTATGTTCCCATAAGCGGATCTGGCACGCCGAAAATCTTTATGATATCCATCCTGTAAATTCTGATTATTCGTGAATGGATGCACAGTGTTCATAAAAGCATTCTCAATACCGAAATTGTCCAAAAGAACTTTCAGGACTGTACTTATGCAATTGGTAGTGCAGGATGCATTTGATATTATATCGTCATAATTTT
The DNA here is from genome assembly GCA_001804565.1 of Ignavibacteria bacterium GWF2_33_9. Lineage (GTDB taxonomy): Bacteria > Bacteroidota > Ignavibacteria > Kapaibacteriales > UBA2268 > GWF2-33-9. The sequence goes on from MHAC01000035.1 coordinate 20,955, forward strand.
CAATAATACTATTATTAACTCCCATCACAATCGTCTTTATATCTTCTCCTGCAGTAGGAGGAGAGCTAAGTATAACTTTCTTTGCTCCATTTTGCAAATGTTTTGATAAAATATCACGAGTTTTGAATTTACCGCTGGAATCAATTACTATATCAGCTCCGGAGCTATGCCAGTCGATAATATCTGGGGATTCCTGTTTAGTTACCAAAACTTTACTGCCCTTCACTATTAAATAATTATCCTTAATTTCAATTGTTCCGTCAAATTTCCCGTGCAAAGTATCATATTTGAGCAAATGTGCCATTAAGTCAATTTCCATCTTATCATTAATATGAACAATTTCCAGTTCAGGATTTGATTCAATTAATCTGAAAACTAATTTGCCTATTCTGCCGAATCCGTTTATTCCAATTTTTACTGACATATTATTTTGATTTCTTACTTTTTTATTATTTATAAAAAGTATATAAATTTTTTAAATTGTTATAAGTTCAAAATTACAAATTTCTTACATAAAATAATTTATTGAGATAAACTTTATAGTTATTTTTAGTTTCCTATTTTTTCAAAATGAAACCAATTTACAAATATATATTAATTGTCCTAGGATTTATTTCTTTATTTTTCGGAATAATAGGGATATTTTTACCACTTCTTCCTACAACTCCTTTTATAATGCTTTCAGCTATATGTTTTGCTCATTCTTCTCCTAAGCTTTATGAAAAAATGATAAACACAAAATACATTGGAAAAGTGATTGAGGATTACAGAGACGGAAAGGGTATGAGAAAATCTGCAGTTACAATCTCAATTTCTTTCTTATGGATTGCTCTTTTGTTGAGTTATTTTCTCTCCTTAAAAATTCTTTGGGTTAAATATCTTTTGCTTACAGTTGGCGTAGGAGTAACTATCCATATTTTACAATTAAGAAAAAAGCACCATTCCTAATGCGTTAATTTTAGCTTTATTTGCGTTTTAACGAAAAATGTTCCACGAGGAGACTTATCATACGTGTTTTTGCATAAAATCCTCACAGAGGCTATTTATGAGGGTAGGTTTTTCAACATTTATGAATCATTTATTAAATATTGGTTAATATATTTTAATTATTTTCTTCAATTAAAATTGAGGGAATTTTTAGGATTATTCACTGCTTCATGAATTTTTAATTGACTTTTGAATTCTTTCAATCCTTCTTCTAAACCTTGAAATCCTAATTTCAAATCTCTGGATGCTTTTGATGAAATCAATCCGGCTCGAATTGGTCGAATTGCTTTCAATGGATATTCCTCAATTTCGATAGGCAAAATTAATTTGCTATCCAATCCAAAAACTTCTGCTGTTTTCAGAGCGATTTGGTATCGGGACAAATAATCAGGACCTGCAAAATTTACAATTCCTGTATATTCACTTTCCAAAATTTTGCGAATACCATATGCTATATCCGTAGTTAAAACAGGATTTGTAAAGAGGGAGTTCACTACTTCAATTTTTTGATTGCGCTGCAAAGAAGTCAATAATTTGTTAATGAAAGTAGAGGAACCGAGAGAGTTGGTACCATATAAAAAATTTGTGCGAATAATTGTTTTTCTTATTTCGACAGTATGCAAAGTATTTTCAGAAGCAAGTTTGGACTTACCGTAAAAATTGATAGGCGAAGGAAGTGCCTGCTCGTCATAAGGACCATTTTGTCCATCAAAAATATAATCCGAGGAAATATGCACCAAATGAGAATCCAATATTGCGGCAAAACGAGTCAGTCTGCTCACCAAGTCAACATTCATTTTCCAGCAAAAAGCACGTTCTTCTTCTGCCAGATCCACGTCTGTAAACCCTGCGGCATTGATTATAAAGTCAGGAGCAAAGTCCAAAACTACATTTTTCAGTTCAGAAAAATCAAGAATATTTGCATTATAATGATAATCCTTCCAAAAAGATTCCTTTTCCTGAGTTAAATGGCTCAATCCAATAATTTCAAAATCAGAATATTGCAGCAAATCTTTTATTACCGCTTCCCCGATTTTACCAAATGGTCCTGTTATTAATGCTCTTTTTCTCATAGTTCCACGTGAAACATCTTTTCCACAATTTCTTTTGTAAATTTTCTCTTTACCTTGTAAAGACGGCGATAATCAATCTTTTTATCCGCCTCTTAGGAATAAAGATAAAATTGATATATCTGTTGCCGATATGCCTTGAATTCTTGAGGCTTGCCCCAAAGAACCCGGTCTTATCTTCGATAGTTTGTTCAGTGCTTCCGTTGAAAGGGACTGCAATTTACCGTAATCAAAGTTTTCGGGGATTACTTTATTTTCATTTTGCAGAAAATAGTCAACTTCTTTCAATTGTCTTTGAATATACCCTTCGTATTTTATGTCAATTTGTATATTGTTTATTAATTCTTCATCAAGTTTAATATTGTCAAAAAGCTCGTTATTTTCTACAAATTTAAGCAATTCCGATAGTTTAACAGGTCCTCTTTTAGTCAAGGAATATACATCAGAGGTATCAATAATCTCAGATTCACCTATTTCTGACAAATATGGATTTACTGCAGCCGGCTTTAGTTTAGTATTCTTCGAATGAAGTATTGCCAATTCACGGTAATCCCTCTTAAGCCTCAGATGCTCATAAGTTTCCAAATTGATTGTACCAAACTTAAAGGCATATTCTGATAATCTGTCATATACATTATCTACTCTTAGCAGAAGACGATATTCTGCAAGTGAAGTAAAGACTCTATAAGGTTCCTGATGTTCCTTATTCACCAAATCATCAATCATTACACCAATATATGCTTCATTTCTCTTTAAAATAAACGGCTCTGAATTCCTAATTTGTAATGCAGCATTTATTCCTGCCATTAAACCTTGTGCTGCAGCTTCTTCATATCCTGAAGTACCATTAATCTGACCTGCATAATATAATCCTTCAATATTCTTTGTTTCCAATGTTAATTTCAATTGATAGGGATTAAAAAAGTCATATTCAATAGCATATCCGAAGCGGATTATTTCTGAATTTTCCAATCCCTTAATCTTATGAAGTCCCTTCAATTGCGTTTCTTTTGGCAAAGAAGTAGAAAATCCATTTACGTAAACTGAATCAGTATTCAATCCCTCGGGTTCTAATACAATTTTATGCGATGATTTATCGGAAAACCTATTCACTTTATCTTCAATTGACGGACAATACCTCGGTCCTGTTCCTCCAATTAATCCGGTGAACATTGGTGACGCTTCAAAACCTTCCTGCAATATTGAATGTACTTGCAAATTTGTATCGGTTGCATAACACATAACCTGATTGATAACAGATTCGGTATGGATTGAAAAAGGAGCAGGCTTATCGTCGCCCGGATGCAACTTCAACTTTGTATAATCAATTGAATCTTTATGTACTCTTGGAGGTGTGCCTGTTTTGAGTCTGTCTAATTGGAATCCTGCATCTTTCAATTGTATTGATAATTTATCTGCAGATGGTTCGCCGAATCTTCCGCCTTTATTTGATTCCAATCCTGTCCACATCACTCCACGAAGAAAAGTACCTGCTGTAATTATGACAGCTTTGGAATGTATGGTCTCCCCTGACTTTAATACTACTCCTGCTACTCTGCCTGAGACTAATAATAGTTCATCAATTGTTTCTTCAATTATTGTTAACTTTTCTTCTTTTAGGAGATAATTCAGAGCAACAACCGGATATAAATCTTTATCAATTTGTGCCCTTGGCGACCATACTGCAGGACCTTTTGAAATGTTCAGTATCTTAAACTGAATTCCTGCATCATCAGCAATACGTGGCATTATTCCGCCTAATGCATCAATTTCTTTAACTAAGTGCCCTTTTGCTGTTCCTCCAATTGATGGATTGCAGGATGGCGCACCAATTGTATTTTTATTCATTGTTATTAAGGCAACATTCATTCCCATTTTATTGGAAATATATGATGCTTCGATTCCTGCGTGACCACCGCCAATAACAATTATATCGTAATTATTTCTTTTATTTTCTGCCATAATGTTGAAAACGTGTTCCACGTGGAACATTATTTCCCAATACAAAACTTTGTAAAAATATTATTTAATATATCTTCTGAATATATTTCTCCAGTAAACTCTCCAAGTTTTCTGATTGCATTTCTTATGTCAAAAGCAATGAATGAATTGTCCATTTCATCATCTATTGAACTGATTGAATTCATAAGTAATGATTTTACATCCTGCAAAATAAGATATTGCCTTTGATTAAGCAAAATATCATTAATTCTCTCTGTCGATTTTCTTGCTTCTGACTCTATAAAAGCAGTAAGACTTGTTAAATCATTTCCAAACTTTGCAGATATTTTAATTTGATCTTCCGGCAAATCATTTCCGGTGTATAAATCCATTTTGTTTTGAACAATAATGATTTTTTTTGAAGAATATTCTTTAGATAATTTATTATAGAGATTGTTCGATAAATTTTCCGAAACAGAGGCGTCATTAAGTATGCAAATCATATTCGCTTGATTAAGGATAGAATTTACAAGTTTGATTCCTTCTATTTCTATTATATCATCTGAATCACGAAGTCCGGCAGTATCGAATAATTTTACTGGTATTCCATTCAAATAAAGAAATTCTTCCAGATAGTCTCTGGTTGTTCCCGGAATGTGACTTACGATTGCTCTTTCTCTTTTCAGCAAGGAATTGAACAAAGTTGATTTTCCTGTATTAGGAAAACCTACTAATGCAACATAATACCCGCTGCGAGTTATTTGAGATGCTTGGTAGGAATCAATTAATGACTGAATGAAATCGTAGTTTAATTCAATATCTTGCTTAATTTTTTGCTGAGAGATAAATTCCAAATCCTCTTCAGCAAAATCTAATTCCAATTCGAGTAAAGAAGCAATGTCTATTAACCTTTGTTTAAATTCTTTTATTCTCGAAGTAAATTCCCCACTCACCTGTCGTGCACTTGCATGTTCTGAAAATATGGATACAGAAGAAATTAAATCTGCTACAGCTTCAGCCTGAATTAAGTCCATCTTTCCATTTAGGAATGCTCTTTCTGTAAATTCTCCGGGTTTTGCCATTGATGCTCCAGAGGAAAGTAAATTTCGCAATATTTCCTCATAAACAACAATGCTGCCGTGAGATGAGATTTCTACCACATTTTCGCCGGTATAAGAATTTGGAGCCAGGAATATGCTTGCTGTAATTGTATCTACTATTGCTCCATTAGCTATAAATTTGCCATAATGAATTGTATGCGAAGCAGCTTCAGCAAGGGATTTTCTTCCTGCAAAATGCACATCCGCAATATTCACTGCTTCGGGTCCGCTTATTCTTATTACCGCAATCCCGCTTGAACCCGGTGGTGTTGCCAGTGCTGCAATTGTTTTGCTCATATTCATTACATCTTATAACTATGTAAAGAAGTTATAAGCATAAAATTATTTTCGTTTCAAAAACGTATTTACATATTAAACGGCATATTTTTTGCTGCTATATGTTATAATATTATGTTTATAAACACTGCTAAATATTGTCTGGTGCTATGTTTGCTGATTTTTGCAATTAGCTGTCAGTCTATTGTTCGTTTCAGTAATAAATCGGATGGTTTAGCAAAGTTTACACCAAAGAAGGAGAATCCTCCACGAAGAAATATTCCCGGTAAAAATGATTATCTTTGCACTTATAAATTAATGGAGCAGGCAAGATTCCAAGTAATTGAAGAAGCGGAAAGGTGGATTGGTACGCCATATAAGTTTGGTGGAACAACTCATTCGGGTGTGGATTGCTCCGGATTTGTGCAAAATGTTTTCAGTAATGTGGGAATTCCCCTGCCTCGAACTTCGCAACAGCAATATATTTATACAGAAAAAATTAATTATAATGACTTGCAGCCTGGCGATTTAGTTTTCTTCGGTAAAGGCGGTAATGTTAGTCACGTAGGTATTTTCGCAGGTTTCGGTAATATGATTCACGCTTCCACAAGCAATGGGGTAATCCAACAAGATTTACAGGAATATTTCACCTACCAGGCTGTGATGGGATACGGCCGTCCAAAATTTAATTAAATTAACCTTTTATGTTTCAGAAACAAGGTATGTTTTCAGCATTCCTTTGTGAAATTTAAACTTAAAAGGAGTTCAAAATAAAGATAAAAAGTACTTAGTAAACAAAATTAACAAAAAGGAATTGCTTGGTTATTATCTTTTTGTGAACAAATAGTATTGTAAAAAGGTAATACACTCCGAAAACTATCATTGCTCAGGTTAATAAGGATATTATGAAATTATATAAAGTCATTTTTCTCTCCTATTTCTTATTTACATTTTAATATTTACCTCACAATCACAAATTTCATCGGTTTCTCATTCCCAATCCTCACAAAATACACTCCCGACTGCAAGGTGGAAACATCAATCCTGTATTTATTCCCCTCTTGAGGGGTGCCCGAAGGGCGGGGTGGATGTATTTCATTCCCAAAGATATCGAAAATCCGGATTGCATCTGACACACCTTCTTCCTGTAAGGGCAATTCATGAATTGCCCTTACGTTTACCTCAATATATTCCGTTGCCGGGTTGGGGAAGATTGATTCTTTTGATTCTAGATTCGGTTTAACTCCAACAGTATACCAATTATTGGAAAACATTTGAATTTTTCTATATATACCTTCAGTAAAGATTTGGTTGTTTGAATTTATTCTTATTATTCCTCTGGGTAACGTAAAAATAAATTGTTTCTCTTTTGTAATTAAATCATAGACATTTAAAATATAACCATTGCCTTCATTTGAGCTTATCAATATTTTTCTCGAATCAATGGAAAAAGTAAATGTCCAGGGTGTCTTCATTCCAGATAATCCAATTTCATTCCCATTAACATCATACAAATACAACGGCTTAGACCCACCATTTCCATGAAAACAAAAATACTTACTATCATTAGAGAATTGTACATCAGTAAATTCATTTGTATTTGCTTCTCCATAGTCCCATATTTCCCTTCATCTTCCATTCTCCCAAATATTGGCAGGTATTTTGGTTGACTGGA
>MHAC01000036.1 GCA_001804565.1 Ignavibacteria bacterium GWF2_33_9
CGAATATTGGAATTGCTAATCCGGGTGAATTGAATATCGGTCAGCCTAAGTTTTTTGCTGCATTCAATAAAATGCTCAAATCAGTTCCATTGAATAATTGGAAAGAATACTTGAAGTGGGATGTTCTTAATTCATTATCCCCCTATTTAAGTGATGATTTAGTAGCAGAAAGATTCGATTTTTACGGAAAAACATTTGCAGGAAAAGTTAAAGATTTACCACGTTGGAAGAAAGTACTTTCAGCAGTAAATGGTAACTTAGGCGAAGCTTTAGGTCAAATATACGTTAAGAAATATTTTCCGGCTGAAGCAAAAGAAAAAATGGTGAAATTAGTTGAAAATATGAGAGCAGCATTTGCAGGCAGGATCAAAAATTTAGATTGGATGACTGAACCAACAAAAGTAAAAGCATTGGAAAAACTTGCTGCAATCAAAGTGAAAGTTGGTTATCCTGATAAATGGCGTGATTATTCTAAACTCGATATCGTTGCTGATAATTATGTTCAGAACATATTAAACTCAAATAAATTTGATTTTGCTTATACTTGTTCCAAAATCAACAAACCTGTTGATAGAGGTGAATGGCATATGTCACCACAAACTGTTAATGCTTACTATAGTCCGAATATGAACGAAATAGTATTCCCCGCAGCAATTTTACAATATCCATTTTTCGATGTTCGAGCCGATGATGCTGTGAATTATGGTGGAATCGGAGCAGTAATTTGCCACGAAATGACTCATGGATTTGATGATCAAGGCAGACAATATTCCAAAGATGGTAACCTCGAAGACTGGTGGACAGAAGAAGATGCTATTAAATTCGCTGAGAAAACAAAAGTATTAGTTGACCAATTCAATAACTATGTAGAACTTGATACTTTGCATGTTAATGGCGAATTAACTCTTGGAGAAAACATCGCTGATAATGGCGGGATTATTATTGCTTACGATGGTTTAATGAGAGCACTTGAGCAAAATCCTGCACCTGAAACAATTGACGGACTAACTCCTACGCAAAGATTCGTTCTATCGTGGGCACAAGTTTGGCGCCAGAATATTCGTGACGAAGAACTTCAAAAAAGACTTCGTGACGATGTTCATTCACCGGGTGATGCTCGTGTGAACGGTGCACTGCCTAATTTCGACCCATTTTATGAAGCATTCAATGTAAAAGAAGAAGATAAGATGTATTTGCCAAAATCTGAAAGAGTTGTTATTTGGTAATATTTTTCGATTTTAACAAGAAAGGGGCGTTAGCCCCTTTTTGTTATATCTTCACAAATTTTATTACTTTCGTTTCGGTGCCATAATCAATTTTGATAAAATATGTCCCGACCGGTACTCCTGAACAATTCCAGGTGAGTTTGCCGCTCCAATCGCTTTCCTGTAAGATTTCTATATTTTCATCAGCTTCGATTTTATTTCCATAAATATTGTAAATTCCAATATCGGCAGTGCCAATATCTAATCCCATATCCCAGTATATTTGGACAGTAACTCTGTCATGGGCTGGATTGGGATAAATGTCATAGGAATAGAAATAATCTCTTTTCTCGATTTCATCAATAGAATTCAATGTAGTATCTGAAAATGTGAGTATATAATATGATGATTCTGTATTGTCATCATGGTAATATGAAACTAATTTATTGCCCCACATGGTTAATAAACCATTAATATAACCTTTGTTTTCTAACAATCTATACTTCCATTTTGAAAAGTCATAGAAATCTTCAATATAGAAAAGTGTGTCGCCAACAACTAATGAAGCTACTTTATTATTGCTTCCAAAAGCTACAGCTGATATATATGTTGTATTAAAATCTCTCAATTTCCATTCCTTCAATCTGGTAAATCTATTTTCGACAGGTAAGTAAACATCCATAAAGATTGCTGTATCAGGTTTTGTAGTATTTTGATGGAAAAGAATTAAATAATCTCTATTATTTAATTTCACGTCATATAAACCACGTAATGTATCAGACACATCATAATTATGAACATCTACCCAATTTGTGCCTCTATCAGTTGTATATTTTAAGGAACTTCTTGCCGAATCCAATAGATTTGCATAATGGATAGCAAAATTATTTGTATCTCTAAAATAAACATAATCTATAATTTTATTAGTATCTAAATAATACCAACTATTTCTGTAATTTTGATCCGTAACACGGAATGAGGTAAAAACTGTCTTCCATGGTGATGTTCTGGATGGTTCAATCCAATAATTATTTTCCATAGTTTGTTTCAAACGAAATTGTCTGAAATCAAAATTTGCATAAGAACCCAAGAGATTATTAAATCTAGTAACATATTCCATCTCAGTATCAAATATTTCAAATGTTTTTAAAGTATCGCTTGTATTAAAAATGGCTGTAGCTGTAGATTGAAAATGCTTTCTCCCTAATAAAGTAATATTGAAATTTGAGGAATCAATAAGATACAAATAAAAATGTGTTTTTCTGAGTGAATCATTATAACCGAGATTATCTTTTTTTATTGTAGAATTAAACGTCAAACCTTTATTTCGAGTTCTGTAAAAGTAAGGCTGAATATATTTTTCTCTTTGATAATTGTATCCAGATAAGAAAATTGCATTATTATCATCAATAATAATTGGGTTGTATATACTGCTTATTTGAATATTTTCATTAATTAGAACAATACTACTATCCAAGAGATTTACTTTCTCAAATAATCCCTTCAATCCAACTAAATACATCTCGTTCCCAATTTGTATAAAATCTTTCCAATAAGTCGAATTTGGCTGTACGCTAAATCCTGAACTTTGGTAAACTGATAGGGAAAAATAGTTGGCATCTATAAAAAGGGAATCTGTTATATTAACTTTTTGAAAATTTCCATCCTGAATACGGTATTTATTATACATTGTACTATCACAACTTACCAAAGTAAAATTAATCAAATCATTAGTTTTCCATATTTTATCAACTGGAATTGATTGATTAGTAGTCTGATAATAATTTATATACAAATCATTTGAATCAGTTAATAATATAAAGTTGCTTGGTGCATATACTAAAGAAGAATCATAAAGAATTGTTTGTCTAACATTGATATCGTCAATGAGTTCAAGATTTTTACTGAATTTCAGTAGGTGATTTGAATCGGCTTCAACAATTATTTGATTATTGAATACGCACATTGATTTAGTGTAATCAGAGGAAAACATCCAGCTTGCAATTCTGTTTTTCGTTGGAGGAGAAAATAATTGAAAATCTTTAATTAAATTAAAATTATTATCAGTGAGAAAGATTGAGTTACTATCTCTAAATAAGAAATTATCATCCACTCTTATTACCGAGATTATATTATTTTTTGGCAATTGTCTTATTTCCCAATTAATTCCATTGTCACTTGAAATAGCCGCTTGTCCGCCTACATTGAACAAAAATATTAATTCATTTTTTTCTATTAAGTTTAACGTCCTTCCACCCTTGAAAATTTTCTGATGGGAAAATTCTTTTGTGTCAAGATTATATTTAGAAATAAATCCTAAATTCGCTAAAAGAAATAATTGATTGTTGTGTGGGTAAATATTGTAATAATATTGCATAATTGGAGTAACTGCTACATTACAAAAAGCATTAGATGCAAACATCGTAAAAATTACTATTAAATAAAGTATATATTTCATTGAGTTCCTCATTTAAATTAGGAACCACAATGAAGTGGTTCCTTTGATTGAAAAAAATTAATCGCATGGTGTATCTATTCTAAAACAAGTTGTTGGCTGATTGTATTGAGTTGGATCTGGTGGCACCTCTACAGGACAAGTTGGAGTCCCAATTTGATTGGTTGAAACTATTGTTTCATTAAAAGAATTTCCATTCCAACAATATTTAATAACCTGCTTACAATATGTATTATACTCACAAGCATTGTAAACAATATGGTCCTCACCGAAATAATCAACTAACTCTTTATTCCAGCAATTGTACCACCAAAAAGTCATTTCCTGAGCTTCATTACAAGGAGGTGCTTGTAATTGTTCACATAAATCCTGGATGAACGGATAGACCGAAATTGCTGCTTTTATTCCGTCAAATACTTGATTCATATTTAATGAATTAATGCAATTTGGATTGGATAAAGTATAACCGGTAAAATGAATTTCACCTGGTACAGGACCATACGGACAACGAACACATAAGAATACATCATAATCACAATTACCAACAGTAACTACTTTTGTTATTGATGTGAATCCATCAGGGCACGCTGCTTTAGTTTCACTTTGAACAATAACAAATGTAGTAAAAATTATAACTATTAATGCCATAATTTTATTTAATTTCGACATAATTGGCTCCATTTTCATTTAAAAAATTATTCAAAATAAAACTTTTTTTCAGTTCAGCTTATTTTAAGTCTGTGGTGGGGGTATTGCAAACTACATTAATTTATGTGTAAGGACCCAATGCAAGTTTGCACCCCCACGTATGTCGAAAGCAAAGTCATCATTAATAATATATAATTTTCGGATAAGTTTGAACGCAAAAATGCTTTGGCAATTTTTATTTTTTCTGTAATTACAATCTGATTTCTGCTCAGATTTTTCTGCGGTTTCGATACAATAAAATATCTGTAGAACGTCTCTATATAAGCATATAAGCATATAAGCATATAAGCATATAAGCATATAAGCATATAAGCATATAAGCCCTTCTTACGCCCACTTCAGAATTTATTGCAGATAATATTTTATTGTAATTTTTCATCATGTTAAAAATGTTTTTGGCATTCACCAAATTTCTTACTTACAACTTACTAATTAATTGTGAATAAAACAAATAATTAATGTAAATTTTAATCATGTTTACATTTATATTTGATATTATGGGAATTCTCTTCTTTTCTTTTTCTTAAAACAACTAACCAATTATATTTTTTTTGTAATTTTACTTTTAATATCAAGATTATTTTTTAAAAAAAGAGTTGTGTAAATTTCAAATGAGCACAAAAAAAAACAAAGCAATTTTAGTTAAGAAAAATTCCGGTGATGAGGAGTTTTTCGAAGTGAGTAAATTAGAAGCTTCTCTCAAAAGAGCCGGTGCAGAGTCAAATATTTCTAAAAAAATAGTAAATGATATTGCAAATTGGATTTATCCGGGAATTTCAACTAAAAGAATTTATTCCCATGCATTTTCATTATTAAGGAAACAGAAAGTTGCTGCTGCATTGAAATATAAAATTAAAAATGCAATAATGGAATTAGGTCCAAGCGGTTATCCATTTGAAAATTTCATTGGGGAAATTTTTGCTAAGCAGGAATATGAAGTTGAAGTAGGCAAAGTGATTGAAGGTTACTGTATTACTCATGAAATGGACGTGATTGCTACGAAAAATAATATTCAACACTTAGTTGAATGTAAATTTAGTCGGGATCAAGATAAGCATATTAATATACAAGTACCGTTATATGTTCGTTCCAGGATAGACGACATTGTGAAAAAAAGGAAAAATTCTGCAGATTTTGATGGTTTCACTTTTCAAGGTTGGGTTGTTACAAATAAAAGATTTTCGCAGGAATCTATTGATTATGGCAATTGTAGCGGATTGAATCTATTAGGTTGGGATTACCCGAAAGGTAATGGTTTGACAGATATTATTGAGAGATTGAAAATATACCCTATCACAATTTTGAGTCGAATTACAAAACAGGAAAAACATATTCTTCTTGAAAAAAGTATTGTCACTTGTTCGAAAATTCTACAAAATCCCCAAATTCTTGATTTGTTGGATATAGATGACAAAAAAAGAAAAGCAGTAATTAAGGAAATTCAAAGTATTTGTTCCTAATAAACTTATTTCAAGTATCACTAATTATAGTAAGATAAATCATCATTGTTTTTCTTTTAGAACTTGATGGTAAAAGTGATAAAATTTCATTACTAATTATATTAAAATTCAATAAAATTAACTCTTTGCTGAAAATTCAGTAATTTTGTAATTACTTAAAAATGAATTTATGCAAAACTTTAGAAATTTTGGTATTATTGCTCATATAGATCATGGTAAATCCACTCTGGCAGACCGTTTGCTTGAAAAGACCGGCACAATTACACAACGTGAAATGATTTATAATCAAATTCTTGATAATAATCCACTTGAACAAGAACGTGGAATTACTATTAAACTTCACGCTATTCAAATGGAATATACTGCCAAAGATAATAACAAATACATACTTAACTTGATAGATACACCCGGACATGTTGATTTCACCTATGAAGTATCCCGCTCACTAGCTGCATGCGAAGGTGCAATCCTGGTAGTGGATGCCACACAAGGCATTGAAGCTCAAACAATAAGCAATTTATATCTAGCGATTGACCATAATTTAGAAATCATACCAATTATTAATAAAATTGATTTACCTAGTGCTTCAACGAATTTAGAAAAAGTACAACATGAAATTATGGACCTCATCGGTTGTGATGAATCTGAAATTTTACTAGCTTCTGCCAAATCAGGAATAGGTATTGATGAAATACTTGAAGAAATAGTCAAAAGAATTCCTCCACCTAAAGGTGATGAAAATGCTCCGCTTCGAGCATTAATATATGATTCGATTTTTGATGATTATCGTGGAGTTATTGTTAACTTAAGGATTTTTGACGGTAAAATCAATGAAGGTGATAAGATATACTTTATGGCTACACAAATGGCTTATGAAGTGGAAGAAGTTGGAATCATGAGGATGAAAAAAATTCGAACTAAGGAACTTAAAGCAGGAAATGTCGGCTACGTAATTCCAAATATTAGAACTTTAAGTGATACAAAAGTTGGTGACACAGTTACTCATTTTAAAAACAGGTGCGAAACAGCAATTGCCGGTTTCAAAGAAGTTAAACCTATGGTTTTTTCAGGATTTTATCCTGTAGATTCCGATGATTTTGAATCTTTACGTGAATCACTTGCAAAACTATCATTAAATGATTCCGCAATCTTTTATGAACCGGAAACATCTTCAGCACTTGGATTTGGTTTCCGTTGCGGTTTCCTTGGATTGCTTCATCTGGAAATTGTCCAGGAAAGACTCGAAAGAGAATTTAACCAAAATTTAGTATCTACGGTTCCAAACGTACGCTACAAAGTTTTGCTTACTAATAACAGTGAAATTTTTATTGATAGTCCTGCTCAATTACCTGAACCAGTGAAGATTAAGGAAATTCAGGAGCCTTACATAAGAATTCAAATTATACTTCCTGATGAATATATCGGTTCAATAATGAAACTTTGCCTAGATAGACGTGGAGTACTAAAGAATACTGTTTATCTTTCTGCAAATAGAGTTGACCTCACATGGGATTTACCTTTGGGTGAAGTTGTGTATGATTTCTATGATAAATTAAAATCAGCAACACGTGGATATGCTTCAATGGATTATGAATTTTTGGATTATTTTGTAGGTGATTTAATTAAATTAGATATTTTGATAAATGGCGAACCACTCGATGCACTTTCTTCAATTGTACACCGATCAAAATCATATGAATGGGGTAAAAAACTCACAAGTAAATTAAAGGACTTAATTCCACGTCAACTATTCGAAATTGCAATCCAGGCAGCAATTGGCAATAAAGCAATTGCCAGAACAAACGTGAAAGCACTTAGGAAAAATGTTACTGCTAAGTGTTACGGCGGCGACATTTCAAGAAAACGTAAGCTTCTCGAGAAACAAAAGGAAGGAAAAAAACGTATGAAACAAGTAGGAAATGTCGAAATCCCGCAAGAAGCTTTTCTTGCTGTTTTGCAAATCGGTGACGATTAATATAGAAATAAATCATTAAAAAAATATATAGAAAAATGGCATTCAATTTTAAAAATATCTTTAAGAAAAAAGAAACTAAAAAACCAGAAACACCATCAGAAAAATTTTGGTCTTGGATAAAAACAATATTTTGGGCTGTTGTTGTAGTGATGATTATTAACGGTATTGCAATAGCTTCCTTTGTTGTTCCTACTGGTTCAATGGAAAATACAGTAATGACAGGTGATTTTCTATTCGTAAATAAATTCATTTATGGTCCTACAACCCCTCAGGTTGTACCATTTTTCAACATTCCTCTCCCCTTTTACAAATTCCCAGCACCTAAAGATCCCGAAAAAGGTGATGTAATTGTATTTATCTTCCCCGGAATGAGAGAGGAAGTTAAATCACCCGTTTTCCAATATTATCTAAAACGATGTGTTGCAACAGCAGGAGATACATTACAAATAAAAGATAATCATTTATTTATCAACGGTAAAGAATCTACTTTACCTGAACATGCTGTAATAGATTATTCTGATTATGAGGACCCTAGCGATAAATTCCGCACATTCCCAGTAGGAATGAATTATACACGCAATAATTATGGTCCAATAAGAATTCCAAAAGAAGGTGATGTAATTAAATTAACACAGGAAAATTACAGAGAATGGGCAACCTTCATTGGACGTGAAGGACATGAAATAGAAAACACAGGTACTTCAATTTTAATAGACGGTAAGGTCATTACAAAATACAAGGTAGAAAGAAATTACTGCTTCGGAATGGGTGATAATCGTGACCATTCACTTGACAGTCGTTACTGGGGTTTTATCCCTTATGAAAATGTAGTCGGAACTCCAATGATTGTTTATTGGTCATGGGATACTAATTTACCTTTAGCAAGATTATTCGATAAATTCAGTACAATTCGATTCGATAGATTTTTAAATATCATTAGATAATAAAATAAATAAAGAATCAAACACAATATGTTGAAGGACGCTCAAAGGGGGCGTCTTTTTTTTGTAAATATTCTGAGTTTTAAACTTAATCATAATAAATGAAAGTTTATTTAAAAATATTTTGTATTTTGCATATTGTATTTTTGTTTTCTTTTGTTTAATTATCTAAGGAGTTATTATGGATTGGTATTTAAAAGTATTAAAGCAATACGTCGATTTCAATGGAAGAGCTAGAAGAAAAGAATATTGGATGTTTGTATTAATCAATTTCATTTTCATGATTCTTGCTTCGATTCTTGATTACATTATTGGTACATATTTTGTAATTTATTCATTGTATGCATTGGCTATCTTACTCCCTGCATTAGCTGTGGGAATAAGGCGTTTACATGACCTCGGTAAAAGCGGCTGGTGGATTTTCATTTCGCTAATTCCATTAATTGGTGCTATTTGGTTGCTCATTCTTATGTTTACTGAAGGACAACGCCAAGCAAATGAATATGGACCTGATCCAAAAGTTGAACTGTAATTTAAAAACATTTTTGACATAAAAAAAGACGCTCCATATAAGCGTCTTTCTTTGTTTTTCTTGAAAACCACTCTATTTATCTAATTATAGTCATTTTATTTACTAGTTTAATTCCATTATTGCTTATCTGGTATATATAATTTCCACTTGGCAAAGTAATATTATCCCAATTAAATGAATAATCACCCGGCAATAGCATTTCCGAATATATCTTACCTACTTCATTTCCGAGTATGTCATATAACATAATAGTTGTCAGACCAAATTCACTCGTACGGAAATTAAATGTTACTGAATTTGAAACTGGATTTGGGAAATGAGTGATATTTAATTTATCATCACCCGATTCATTTACTCCTGTTGTGGAATTTTTTATTGTAAAGTAATTTTCGCTGACACCTATAACTTCTGTTCCACCAATGCTCGTAACCCGAATCTGATATGTTGAATCTTCAGGAATTGATGAAGGGATAGTCCATTTATATGCATTCACAGCACTAAATCTAGCTTTGTTCAGCACCATAAATAAGGTGTCGTTCCTCAGTAATTCGATTTTAAAGAATTGGTCAACGGAATCCCTCAAATTGTAATCCCAGCGGATAATATGTGCAGTTGTATCCCATACTTCTCCACCATTAGGTATTTGCATGGATAAATATGGATTACTCATTTCAAAACTATTGATTTCTGACCAAGCAGATTCACCTGCATTATTGGAAGAACTTACACGCCAGAAGTACTTATTACTTAATGAAAAATCACTTTTTAGCATTTTAAACTCTCTCAGATTTGTATCAATTATTATCTGATTGAACGTTGTGTCAAGTGCGACTTGCACATGATTATCAGTGAAATATCCCCTCGGATTCCATTCAAATGATACCGGTTGATTTATATTTGGTTTACTTCCGTTGAATGGGTAGTAAACAATTGGCGGAGGCGTAATTTCGGGTGAATTCTCGAATCCAATAATATATTCACCGGTTGTATTTATAGAGCAATTGAGAGAATTATCTGATGAATTATATGTTGTTTCTAACATGATGAAAGTTCCATTTCCAACTTCCGATCTGTAATAAATATTTAAATTTTCCATATTTGCCATCAATGGGTATTTGTCTAATTTCCATTGCAAATCTACTTCAAATGAAGTGAAATCATACCCCGATATTTCGAGTCTAAATGGCATGATAATTGGCGGACGTCCCTCAAAAGAAGGATTCATTGCTGAACAATCGTATCTTACGACCTTAAATCTATTATATACAAATGCATCTAATTGATTAAATTTCAATGAAATACCTGTCGTATCAGTAGAAGTATCAAACTTATATGTATTTAATTCAAGCAATTCACTTTTTTCTACTGAAGCAATTACCGGGCAAACGGGCCATTGGTAACGATAAATGAATTGACTTTCCAATCCTTCTGGAAACTTAAACTCCATTGCAACTTTATTGTCAGGTGTAATTTCAGTAGCTGCGGTTAAACCATTCATAGAATAAGTTCCCCATGCAATAAAAGTATTTCCATTCATCAATCTTTGGCAGCTTCCGTGCTGGTCTGCATAGTAATCAGGTTCGTGACGATATTCCCACACCATAGTACAAGTTCTGGCATCTTGGTCTAATTTGTATTCCACTGCTCGAGAATATTGTGGATTATGCTGTCTGCCATTATCAAATATTGTGATATTACCATTTGGAAGTACCCTTATATCATGCTGATATGAAAAATAATTAGGAGCATTGGATTCATTTTCACCGATAAATTTGAATTCATTATCCTTGCCGCCAAGTACCCACATTATCTCGCCAGTATTTCTATTTATTTTATAAATTGCACACAAATCTCTGGCGCAAATTAATATGTTTCCGTCCATATCCTGAGCCATTGAGTTTGGGTGGAAATAATCTATATTAGGTGCCGGAGGATCTTGTGTTTTACTTACAGGAATATAATCTGAGCTTTTCCATTGGAAAACGACATTATTATCTTTGTCCAATTCCTGGATAAGTGCCTGCAAAATTGCACCATTTGGTTCGCCGTTTGGAAAATGCTTGCTCATATCTTCATATTTGAAATTATAGAGTACAGTCTGAGTATTCCCATTCGGCATTAAATCATAATGAGCATAATATTTAACCCGATTGTAAAGGCTGAATGTATCTTTATATGAACGAATAACATTATAATTTGTATCAATCAAAAAGATTGTTCCATCTAATTTCCTATTCAAATAGGATAAGTATCCGTTCGGTTCCGCTTTGAAATGATAACCAATATATCCGTTTTCCTGATCCGGTACTAACTTGTATGAAACTACATCCAAACTTGTATCTAAAATCATTAAGTAATTTCTATAGGGAGTTCCCTGAGCCGATGGACCAAAAGGAGAAAGGAAAATTGCTTCGGATGAAGGACGGTCCAATGTCTCCATTATAGGAATGGGTAAATCTGATGGTAATTCTGCAATTAAATGCAATGGGAGAATCGCTAATATACTGAAAATACAAGAAATTAGCAATGAGTAATTTTTCGACATATAGATCACCTTAATTTATTTGAAAACTTATAAACTTCAAAAAACAAATTAAGCATAAAAT
The DNA here is from genome assembly GCA_001804565.1 of Ignavibacteria bacterium GWF2_33_9. GTDB lineage: Bacteria > Bacteroidota > Ignavibacteria > Kapaibacteriales > UBA2268 > GWF2-33-9. The sequence continues at coordinate 11,883 of MHAC01000036.1, forward strand.
TTCAGAAAATCTCAACAATATTCGCTGTGTTTTGAATGACATATAATGCATATTTTTTCAAATTATCCATATAATCACATTATTATTCTGTATCTTCTTGTATTTCTTGTATATATACTTTACTAGGACAAATATATTTCCAGTAATACAAATTTTTCATTTTTATGAGTAAATCTGCTATATATGATAGTAATATATATTACTTGAAGTAGTGGATTATATGACAAATGGTGTTGAAAATGCTGTAATGTATAAATTAGTAATTATGAAACACTTTTTGTAATCATTTTTTGTATTTTTATGCAAGTTTAAGTAGATAATTGTGGAATTTCTATAATTTAGATTTGTTCGATTTGGAATAATAAATTTAAGTAATATGTACGTAAAAAATAATATATATCTGCAATCGATTGATATATAACAGGATAAGTCTTCGCATTGTGGAGGTGCCGGGAGTTGAACCCGGGTCCGAAGTGATTTGACTACCGCTTCTACATGCTTAGTCAATTTTTGATTAACGCAAAGGTATGCAAACTGACAAGCCTCTTTGCGCTGTGAGCCTAATTTCTCGTGGAATCACCGACTCAACAATTCCACCATCCATTCTATTTGCGACACCTTTCAGAAATCCGAATGGAAAAACTAAAGAAAGATGTTAGAGCTTATTTTTTTTTAAGCAGCTAAAACGAAATTATCGTTGGCATTTAAAAATTAACCGATTTTATTAACGAGCAACACCGGTTGAGCTCGACATGCGACAAATAACCTCCTTCACCCCGTCGAAGCCATTTCACCCCCAATTTACAAAGAACTGTTCTCTTTCTTTCAAAGACGATATTCAACTTTTTTAATTGAATTTAAGACAATAATTTTAATTTTCTTGTTAATATAATGTTTATATTTTCGTTAATATATGGATATATTAAACAACAATTAAAATATGAGAGCAATCATTCCTGTTGCAGGTATTGGAACAAGATTAAGACCACATACTTTCACTACTCCAAAAGTACTTTTAAACGTTGCCGGAAAACCGATTTTGGCACATATTCTTGATTCGCTGGTTAAAATAGGAGTAACAAAATCTACGATTATCACCGGATATATGGGTGATAGTGTGATTGATTTTGTAACTAAGAAATATCCCGGTATGGAAGTCGATTTCGTACATCAAGAGGAAACACTTGGATTAGGTCACGCAATCTGGACTGCAAAAGATACTTTTAATAATGATCCTCTTATTATCATTCTTGGAGATACAATTTTTGACGTTGATTTGAATTCCATTTTCGATGAGAATGAAAACTCAATAGGCGTTAAATATGTTGAGGATCCTAGAAGATTTGGTGTTGTACTTTTAAATGAACATAATAAAATTACAAAATTAATTGAAAAACCTCAGGAACTTGTGTCAAATTTGGCAATTGTTGGAATTTATTACATTAAGAACTCTCAATTACTCGAAGAATCCCTGAATGACTTGATTGTGAAAAATATCCGTACAAAAAATGAATATCAACTGACTGATGCTTTGCAAATTATGCTGAATAAAGGTGCAAAATTCAAAACATTCAACGTTGACGGGTGGTACGATTGCGGTAAACCCGAAACATTACTTTCAACAAATCAATTTCTTTTGAACAGATTAGTTGAAGAAGTACGGGTTGATGGTTCAGTAATTATTCAACCTAGCTTCATTTCCAACGATGCCAAAATTGAAAATTCCGTAATTGGTCCTTATGCTTCTATTGCTGATGATGCAATAGTGAAGGACAGTATTGTGAAAAACTCAATAATTAGCTATGGTGCATCGGTATCTAATTCATTATTGGATGAATCTATTATCGGCAATGATGCTACAGTAAACGGTATGTTCCAAAAATTGAATGTTGGAAATTCAAGTTCGATTGATTATTCCAGAGAAACAGAATAATTTTGAAATTAAATATTAAATATATATAAAATTATGAACAAAAACTTTTTCTTCACTTCCGAATCTGTTTCGGAAGGTCATCCTGATAAAATCTGTGATCAGGTATCGGATGCAGTTTTGGATGCTATGCTTACTGATGATCCTCAAAGTCGTGTTGCTTGTGAATGTTATGCAACAACAGGCATGATACTTGTTGGTGGCGAAATTACAACAAACACTTATGTTGATTTGCAAAAACTTGTTCGAGACGTTATTAGAGAAATTGGTTATACTGAACCTCATTTACGATTCGATGCAGATTCAGTAGCCGTAATAAATACAATTAACCAACAATCACCTGATATTAGTCAGGGTGTTACTCCGGGCGGTGCAGGCGACCAAGGAATGATGTTCGGTTATGCAACAAATGAAACCGTAGAATATATGCCCGCACCAATGGTATTTGCAAATAGATTGGTTAAAAAATTAGCTGATGTTCGTAAAACAACAAGCTTGATGCCTTACTTGCGTCCTGATTCGAAGTCTCAGGTTACTATTGAATATAATGAAGCCGGTGTAATGCAGAGAATCGACACAATAGTTGTTTCTACTCAACATTCAGAAGAGGCTGAACAAAAACAAATCAAAGATGATATTTGGAAAAATGTTGTATTGGAAGTGATTCCTTCAGAATTAATTGATGAAAATACAAAATTCCATGTAAATCCTACAGGTAAATTCATAATTGGTGGACCTCATGGGGATACTGGATTGACGGGCAGAAAAATCATAGTGGATACTTATGGTGGAAAAGCACCTCATGGTGGCGGAGCCTTTTCAGGAAAAGATCCTACAAAAGTTGACCGTTCAGCAGCCTATGCTGCTCGCCATATTGCAAAAAATATTGTTGCAGCAGGCTTGGCAGATGAATGCACTATTCAGCTTTCTTATGCAATTGGTGTTGCACAGCCTGTTTCGATTTACTGTCAGTCAAAAAATCTAAAAAAGACTACTGATTCCGAACTAGCTGATTTCATAAAAAACAATATAGATTTAACACCAACCGGAATTATTGAAAAATTCCAATTAAGAAGACCTATTTACCGACAAACTGCGGCTTACGGTCACTTTGGCAGAAATGAATTCCCTTGGGAACAATTAGATTTAGTTGATTTATTTAAACAGAAATATTTAGTATAATTAAAAAGGTTATTAAGATAAATGAGTGAAAATAAGATTAGAAAAAGTACAGAAAAATTAGATGAAAAAATTGGTGAATATTGTGTTCGTGAATTATCACTTGCATCTGAAGGAAGAAAATTAATCGATTGGGCAGAATCTCGTATGCCTGTACTAATGTCTTTAAGAAAAGAATTGAGTAAAACCAAGCCGCTTGCCGGATTTACTTTGGCAGGTAGTTTGCACGTAACAAAGGAAACAGCAGTGTTAATTGAGACATTTGCTGCAGCCGGTGCCAAAGTATCCTGGAGCGGTTGCAATCCCCTTTCCACAAACGATGCAGTTGCTGCAGCTTTGGTGGAAGCCGGTCATTCGGTATATGCTTGGTATGGCAATCATGATGATTTTTATTGGTGCATCGAAAGAACAATTGACCATAAACCAAATTTAATTCTAGATGATGGTGCAGATTTGATTAATACTTTGCACTTGAATCATGCCGAATATTCCAAAAACGAAATAATTGGCGGAACTGAAGAAACAACAACAGGTGTTCATAGATTAAGAAAACGTGGTGAGGCTGGTCAGCTTTATTTCCCTGTTTATGCTGTTAATGATGTTGAAACTAAATGGGATTTCGACAATGTGTATGGAACTGGTCAGTCCACTTTGGACGGAATTATCCGTGCCACTTCTGTACTTCTGGCAGGCAAAAAGTTCGTAACAGCTGGTTATGGTCACTGCGGTAAAGGCGTTGCTTTGCGTGCTAAAGGTATGGGAGCCGACACTATTGTAACAGAAATCAAAGCTACTGCTGCATTAAAAGCTGTTTTGGAATCGCATAACGTAATGCCAATGGAAGAAGCTGCAGCAATCGGCGACGTTTTTTGTACTGCAACCGGCGTGAAGGACGTTATCCGTAAATGGCACTTCGAAAAAATGAAAGATGGTGCAATTGTTTGCAATACAGGTCACTATGATTGCGAAATCAACATCCCTGAACTGGAAGAATTGTCATTATCCAAAAGGACTATTCGCCCTAATTGCGAAGAATATATTATGAAAGATGGCAGAAGGATTTACTTACTTGCACAAGGAAGATTAATTAACCTTGCAGCTGCGGAAGGTCACCCTTCTGAAGTAATGGATATGTCATTTGCTAATCAATTAATGTCGCAGTTACGTTTAGTGGAAGCACATAAAGCAGGTACAAAACTCGAAAGAATTGTTTTGGACTTACCGGAAGAACAAGACCAGTTCATTGCAGGAAAGAAACTTGAAGCATTAGGAATGGGCTTGGATGCTTTGACTTATGAACAAAAATTCTACATTGATGATTTCAATGCAGGAACCTAATATTCCAAACGATTTGAATTGAAACAAAAAGGGGCGATAGCCCCTTTTTTTAATTCTTTATTACTTTTATTATATCATTAGATGATTCGCAATTTAGTTTAATAAGATAAACTCCTACACGATAGTTTGAACAATCCCATTTAATTTCTGCTTCGTTAATTCCCGTTTGTTCAATAGTAAATTGATTTTTGGAATTCATCATTACTCCATCAGAATTAAACAAAGAAAAATCATCTGGATTAAAGCAATCTAGATTATTAGTGTATATTTTCACTTTCACATAATTTGATGCAGGCTGCGGATAAGGCATATATTTATACATATAAACATTCTTCCTTTCAGTTTCCTGCACTTTATTAATTGCCTTTCCTTTTTCTAAAATTGCAAAATCAGTTACAAACTTATTTTCAGAAAGTTTTTGAAAACTCCCTGTTCGTGTTTGGAGATTAGATGTTGAATTATATTTGTCAAAATTTGCTAATTGAATTTTCTTTAAATCGGGCACCCAAGTTGTATTTCCAACATCGCTTACATCGCAAGAATATGCTCCATCTGGTCTTTCAAGAAAGGTTCCCTTTTTCCTGAAATAAACTTGATTATCATCAACTAAAAAAGGCATTAAGTGTGTTGTTTTTAGAAAACCGGGCTTATAATCTACTTTTAAATTTTCCAAATCATTTAAATTGCCTGAAACAACACCTTCAACATCTAATGTATCCCGATATATTAATTTAAAAGCAGCATTTTTTAAATCAATATAAAAATGTGATCGTATTTCGAAATATTTAAAATCACCTTTAATAATTTTACCTGTTATAAAGTCAACAGTTGGGTCAATATTACTACTTGAATCTTTTACAGTAATAATAAAGGGTGTATTAAATGCAATATCCGTTAATGCTTTGAATGGAAATATTCCTTCAAACCCATTTACTTTATGATTGACTGTAAAATCATTAAACGAAAATTCATTTGACCATTTTAATAATTGTAAATCTGATGAACTTGCAAGCCATGCAGAATCACCTTTTACACAATAAGCCCATATTTTATCTTCTGTTGCTGTTATCAAAAATGTCTGAACTGAATCAACATTAGTAACATTTATATCATTTTGCCCATCAAACAATGAATTAGTTTCAATCCTAATAAAGTAAGTATAATCAGGATTATAATGAATTAAATTATGAAAATTATAATTCTTAAACTTTACTAAATTATATCCTGCTGGATGAAATAAACTTAAAGTATGCTTAGGAAAGATTCCATCAATCCATTTACATTCATAATCCTCACCAAAATTTTCAGATAACATAAAGTTATAAATTTTACTTTCTTCAACATTTTTTGAATAATTAGTACTCCATCTATATAGCTGCCCACTCTCATTTATGTCAAAGAGCAGGAAAGAATATTCTCCTTTATAAGGTACTTCATCATATTTTTTTTGTGGAAGAAAAGTCGTACCACCATCTGTAGTACGATATAATTGATTTGCAAAACTACTGAAAAATCCAATTTTTTCATTAAGCCATTTCACTGTATATTCAGGATTGAAATATGACACAATTTCCCAACGGAAACCACCGTCATGACTGATGAAAATTGCATTTCTTGTGCCCACTGAGACTATTGTATTTTCATCAATTACATTAACATCTTTTATTTCAAAATCTTTATAAATTAATCTTTCATAATTTAAAACACACTTTCTTTGAAATACACTATCTATCAATTGATAAAATCCAATTGTACCAAAATTATTGATTGCTTCATCATTTCTTTTTATATTAAATATAAAATTACTTTTATAGGATTTAATACCCCCGGTACTATCTTTCGTGATTTTCTCAGGAATATATTTTGTTTCATCAATTGTGAATAACTTCCCATCAATATCAACATATATTTCATTATTAAAACGATATAAGTTGTAAATCTCATTACCAACTTTAAAATCAGTGATTTTTAATGATAATGTATTGTTGTGGTCGTAATTTTCAAAAAAAATCCGATTATTACATACTGCAATAAAATCATATGAATTACCTTTTACAACTTTGAAACTCGAAGTACTTTGATATGGTTTAATATTTGTTTTATAAAATTCAGCAAGGTCAGATTTGAAAAAAATGATATTATAATCATTTGTAGTTGCACTAAAAGTAGTGTCATTAAATCTATCAAAACTTGTAATTTTCTGACCTTTATAAGTACTATTTTGATTTATTACTTTGAAATTTTTATCCAGTGTAAAGAATGTTCCATCTTTTGTTGCTCCAATTAATATATCATCTTGAGATATCAGCTTGACAATTGAAACTGTATCTACAAAAATATGTTCTCTATGCCAATTTTCACCATTATCTTCAGATACAATAAAATCTCCTGTTTCACCAAAAACAATAATTTTACCATCAAAATAACAGGAACCATTGTAATCATGATTCAAATGATAAATCAGAAATTCTTCCTTTGAAAACAAATTATTGTTGACTATAATTAATAAAAGAATTAGAAAATAATTAAGTTTCATTTTTTTAATCCTAACAATGTTAAATAAAAAAGAAAACCCACCTGATTAAGATAAATCAGGTAAGAATTAATTTAAAAACCACAATATCCCCAAGTAAAACACTCAGAAGTCCAGCCATCCGGCGCATTTTCAGGAATTTCAGGTGGTTCTAATAATTGACAATCTCCTAGATTTGAAGTAGCATGATCTGGCAAGTATGTTAATTGAGGCTGACCATTTATAATTTCAACACAAACAGTATAGAACTTGTAACAATAACCAGTACCTTCACAAGGTAATATCCACACAACTTGATTTTGATTGTCTAGTTTAAATTGACAACAAGGTAATTCAGAAATTTGAGCAACATGTAATTGCCACCCTGGATCAGAACATGGCTTAATACATCCGTTGATATTCATCAAAAATTCTAAAATTGCAACATCTGCAGCATCATCAACTTCTTGTTGGTGTGATGATGCATATGTCCAACAAGAATAAGGTATTTTATATACTTGTTTTATCATATCGAAACCAACACCGGTTGCTGAACAATAATAACAAAATGTAACTTCAATTGTACAACCATTCACAGTGAAGGTAGTTGAATCATATTGATAACCAGGAGGACAAGCTTTTGTTTCACTTTGTGCCAAAATGAAAATAGTAAAAATTACTACCATTAATGCCAAAAATATATTTAAATTATTCATCTTTTATAAAAATACTTTAAAAGTTAAAAACAATTTACAAAATATAAATAAAAAAAAGAGATTTATGAGTAATATTTAATTATTTAGTTGAGTGTAAAATTTCATACAATACAAAAAAAAGCTCCGATTTATTGCAAACTGGAGCTTAATTTTTTGCTTTTCTCCTTTCACTCTCACTCTCACTTTCACTTTCATCACATCTTCACAAATTTCTGCACCACGTCCCCAACCCGAATGAAATACACTCCCGGAGGCAAAGCAGACACATCAATCTGTTGTAGAGACACAAAATTTTGTGTCTCTACACCGTTTTCAATTGCGGTGGTCAGTACTTCATACCCCAGCACATTGATGATGCGGATGGGATGCAGAACACCCCCTAGCCCCCTCTTTTCAAGAGGGGAAATTTCTATAGTAATATAGTCAGTGGCAGGGTTAGGAGAAATGTTGAGTGCAAAATTCATATTAGGAAAATTGACCGAAACGGGTTCCAATATATAATTCTTAAAATAATATGCTTCCCAATCATCATCAGTATTTCTTACTTTTACTATACTACTGGTGTTAGAAATATCCCTGCAAAAAGCAATGTATATAACTTTTTCATAAAATATCTATTGATTTATTTTGTCATTATTAATAAAGTTGTTAATTTTCGTTTTTTGAAATTGGAGAAACTGAATAAATGTTTGGAATATATTTCCCAATAGTATTAATGGTAATTATTGGATTTGCTTTTGCATTGTTTTTCCTTGGTATGTCTGCCTGGTTAGGTTCCCGAAGGGCAACACCTTATAAGGAAACAACCTACGAAAGTGGTGTAGAACCTGTAGGTAATGCAAGAGAAAGATTTTCAGTAAAATTTTATATGGTTGCCGTAAGTTTTATAATATTCGACATCGAAGTTGTATTCCTTTATCCTTGGGCAGTTCAAGCCGGGATATTGGGCTGGATACCTTTTGCAGCAATGATGATATTTATCCTTGTACTATTTGCAGGATATTATTATGAACTCAAAAAAGGAGGTTTCGAATGGGATTAAATAAAGCACTCGAAAGTCAAGGCTTCCTCACGACATCGTTAGATGCAGTAATAAATTGGGCACGGAAAAACTCTGCATGGCCAATGCCGTTAGGTATTTCCTGCTGCGGGATTGAAATGATGGCTTTTGCTTCATCTCGTTTCGATGTGTCTCGCTTCGGTTCAGAAGTTTTTCGTATGACTCCACGCCAATCTGATGTACTTATCGTGGCAGGTACTGTTACTTACAAAATGTCCTGGGTTGTTCGTAAAATTTACGATCAAATGCCAGACCCGAAATGGGTAATCTCAATGGGTGCATGCGCCTCTACTGGTGGTATGTTCCGTAGCTATTCAGTTGTGCAGGGTGTTGATACGTTCTTACCGGTTGACGTATATGCAGCAGGTTGTCCTCCACGTCCTGAAAATTTGATTATGGCTCTTATGGCTATTCAGGATAAGATTAACAGGACCAAACCTGATTATGCTAATTTCGGCAAAAATGTTTCTTACACTCCACAACAAGAAGAATTTTACTCACCTTTTGCCTTCGACCCTACTCGGAAGGAAATTCTGACAGGCAAAACAGTTGATGATCTAAAAAAACAGATTTTACAATAAATGAAAATCCCGCTAATATGCGGGATTTTTTTTATGTCATACTTTTCAGGATTTTTTCATAATCCTCGGGGTGATTCATATTGAAAAATGTACCTTCTTTGTAAAAATCAAGTGAATCAGCATCAATAATTCGGGAAGTTGATTCTTCTACAAGTCTTTTCACATTACATTTTCTATGATGCTGTTTTTCAGCACGAACTTCTTCAATATTTTCCTCCAAAATTGCTTCAATTTGCGGGATAAGTTTTTTATGATATAAACCCACTAATTGCTGTAAAAAGCCATCAGCTCTATAAATTGCAATATCTTCTTCCTTATTGATTTCAATCAGATGAACAATAATTTCTTCGGAAAGTAAAGGCACATCGCAGCTTATAACAAAATTCTTTTCAGTTCGTGAGGCTATCATACCTGCATGAATCCCTGCAAGTGGTCCTTTATGCGTGAAAATGTCTTCCACAATATTCAGACCATATTTCTCGTATAATTCCGGCTCATTGGAAGAAATAATTACTTCCGAAAAAAGTGATTTCATCAGATTAATTGTTATTTCAACAGCATCAAATTCGCCTAATTTCAGGAAAGATTTATTCTGTCCCATACGAGTGCTTTTCCCACCTGCGAGCACAATCCCTGTTATATCATTATACATTCGACTTTCTCCCCTTTAGGAATAAATTTTTCATCTTCTGGCATAATTGCCAAGCAATTTGCAAGTGACATCTGATATACATTTCCGGACCCATGTCCTAATTGATTATTCACATAATTGATTCCATCAATATTCCTCATGACACCAATTTTAAAGTGCCTTTTACCATCTTTTTTCTTCAAATCATTTTCGAGGATTGCGTACAATTTATTAGTTGAATTCTCATGAGAATATTCATTAATCACGGGTTTTACGAAAATTTCAAATCCAATGTATGATGATAATGGATTTCCGGGTAAACCAAAAACTAATTTCTCTTTTCGGAATGTTCCAAAAACAATAGGTTTCCCGGGCTTGATATTACTTTTCCAAAATTTAAATTCTATTCCTAAATCCTGCATAATATCCTTTTGTAAATCATACTTACCAACGGACACACCACCTGTAGTTATTAAAATATTACAATCAGAATTTAGCATTTCCACTAATTTTCTTTGTAATTCATCCGAATTATCAACAACTCTGCCAAAAGAAACTGGTTCACACCCTGCCTTTACTATCTGAGCCATGAGTGCATATTGATTAGATGCACGAATTTTATCATTTTCAGGTTTTTCACTGATATCAATCAATTCATTGCCTGAAGTTAGGAATCCGATTTTTAATTTTTTCAGTACATTTACTTGAGCCTTACCACAAGTTGCTAAAATTGGGATAAGTTGAGTTGATATCTTATTATATTTTTGAACAGCAAGTTTATTGATTTCAATATCTTCTGCTTTGAATCGCAAATTGCTGAATTTCGGAATAAATTTTTCAAGATGTATGTTTTCTCCCTCAATTTTCACATCCTCTACCGGTACAACAGTATCGCAGGAATCAGGGATTTTACTACCTGTTGTAATTAAAACACACTCACCCTCATTTATCGGGATATACTTAAAATTACCGGCAGTAATTTCGCCAACAATTTTATAATTATCAATACCGTCTGAAAATTTATAAGCGTAACCATCCATTGCGGAATTGGTGAATGGGGGCAAATTCACATCTGAATAAACATCTTCAGTGATTATCCGACCAAGTGAATTATTTAGATTTATTAATTCAGTTTTAAAAGGAATTGCTTTACTTTCATCCAGGATGATATCCAAGGCATTTTCGTAATTAATCATCATAACTCCAATATTTCAATCTCATCATTGACCGAGATATAACCACCGGCAATTACTTTTGCGAAAATCCCTTCGGTGGGCATCACGCAATCCCCTGCTATTCTGTAAATAGCACACTTACTATGACATTCCTTCCCGATTTGAGTAATTTCCAGTAATGCTGATTTACCTATCTTTATTTTTGTACCGATTTTAATTGCAGTTAAATCAAGTCCAGTTGTAGTAATGTTTTCGGCAAAAATACCCGGAGTTAATTTTGGTAATTTTTCCAGCATTTTTTCAATACTTTCCATTGCCAGAAGAGAAATTTGCCTGTGCCATCCGAATGTAGCATGAGCATCTCCCTCAATCCCGAAATCTTCTATCAAATTTGCTGATTCGATATTTGATTTTGGTATTCCTTTTTTTCTACTGATTGAAATTGCAGTTATAACTCCAATTTTCTTATCTGTCAAAACAACTGTATTATAATTTTCTTTATACATTAATTTTCTCAAATTTTGGGTTGATGAAATCACCACTTTTCCCGCCGTTCTTGGATATTAGCATAATATTGGAAATGGTAATTGACTTATCAATTGCTTTGCACATATCGTATATTGTGATTGCAGCAGTAGATGCGGCAACAATTGCTTCCATTTCTATACCGGTTTTTGCCTCAGTTTTCGCAAAGGATTTAATCTTAATCAAATTTTGTTCATTTACTAATTCAAACGCTATATCAATTTTGCTAATTAAAATATTATGGCAAAGAGGTATCAATTCATAAGTTTTCTTTGCGGCTTGAATTCCTGCAATTTTTGCAACTGTCAGCACATCTCCTTTTTCTATAGTATTGTCATGAATTGCAGCCATAGTCTTAGGTGATACATAAACTTCCGCATAAGCTTCAGCAGTTCTTTCGGTAATCTTTTTCGGGCTTATGTCCACCATTTGAGCATTGCCGTCATTATCAATATGAGTGAGTTTTTCCAAACTAACCTCCTATACTTAACATATTAGAATTACTCAACTGGATTAACTCCTTTACATCCGGATGAGCAAACTGCTTTTTAATAAGAAATTCGTTTAATTTTTCCTGAATTTGCAATTCATTCAATTCCATTAATCTTTTCAAATCTAATGATGAATTTGAATCTGAGAATAAGCATAATTGTAATTTACCTTTAGCTGATAATCTAAGTCTATTGCAGGAGCTGCAGAAATGATCAGAAATAGGGCTGATTGTACTTATAATTGTTTTGCCATCCTTCAAGAGGTAATCGTTTGTTATTGAATTCTCTTTATTTATGATTTGAAGTTTATATTTAGAACTAATAATGTCCGTAATTTCCTTTGCAGAAATGAATTGCACATCATTCCAATCATTATTCGAAAATGGCATATATTCAATAAATCTTAAGTTAATTTGCCTATCTGTAGCGAATTTAACGAATTCGAGTATTTCATCATCATTTACGTTTTTTGCAGCAACTACGTTAATTTTAACATTAGCAAATCCTTGATTCAAAATTAAATCAATATTGGACAAAACTTTTGGGAGCATATCTGAACCGGTAATTTGTTTGAATTTTTCTTTTTCCAAACTATCCAAGCTGATATTAATATTATTTATCTTTGAAGATTTTAGTTCATTCAGGAAATTATCGAGCAAAATTCCATTCGTAGTAATACCGAATGTTGTATTGGCGAAGTTCCCATTATTAGCAAGTAGTCCAAAAAAGAGTCCAATATCCTTTCTGACAAGAGGTTCACCACCTGTGAAACGAATTTTTCTGATTCCCAGTTTTGTCAAATTTACAAGTATTTGCAGTAATTCTTCATAAGTTAAAATTTCGTTTGCTTTGTGCAAACTACCATTACCGGAAGGATTACAGTAAAAACAGTTCAAATTACACTTATCTGTTAGTGATACTCGTAAGTAATTATGGATTCTATTAAAATTATCGATTAACATTAAAAAATCACCATTGCTAATAAGATACCAATAAGAATTATATAAATTGGACTAAGCTTTAGAAATAACATTAGAGAAAATCCTAAAATCAAAAAGATAATTTGCTTGTAATCGGCAAATTGATTTTGCACATATTTCACAACAATTGCCAGAATCATACCCATTATTAAAAATTGTAATCCCATAAATGCTTTTTGGACATATTTATTTTGCGAAAAAGTATCGTAAAATTTGTACATAAAAAGCATAATAATAATCGGTGAAACTAAGTTCCCGACATTTGCGGCAATAACTCCCGGAATGCCTGCAGCTTTATATCCAACATAAGTTGCATATTTAATTGAAATTGCACCGGGAACAATTTCAACCATCCCCAATACCTTCATAAATTCAGGATTCGTGAGCCAGGCATGTTTCGTCACTACTTCATTTTCAATAATTGGTAAAAGAGAATAAGCTCCGCCAAAAGCGAATGTACCAACTTTCAGAAAAGAAATGAACAATTTGTAGATAACTGACCACATTATTCATCACCGATTATATCTTCAAGCCATGAAAAAGCTGCCATCGTTGATGGTAGTCCCAGAGATGGCATCGCCAACATAATGACTTGTTTTAATTCTTCCGGAGTACATCCTGACTTCAAAGCTTTTCTAGCATGTGAATGTACTGCACCTTCGAGTTTAGCACCAGTTGAAATCGCTAATTTTATCATAGAAACAGTTTTTGTATCCAAAGGACCACAAACTTTCACTGCATCCGCCAAACCTTCATAATGATTTGCTACATCAGGATATTCTTCCTGGAACTTTTTGTATCTTTTAGGTATTCCGGCCATTTTCGCCTCAATTTTTAAATAAAAAAAATAGTCTTAACCAATATTGCAAAGGTTAAGACTATAATAGTCAAAATCTAAAATAATCTCCTTTGCAAATGGCAGGATAATCTGTTTCCGGATAATCCCTATCGGTTGGAAGCCGTATTCTATTGAACTTAGAACTTACAACTCGGAGAATAAATCAAAATTACAAAATTTTCTAACAACCACCGCCACCGGGTGCTTTTTTCTTCATTGGCATCGCACCTTTTGCTTTATTTTGATCTGGTGCTTGAGATGCAACTTGTACTTGTGGCGCAGCTACTTCCTCTTTAATACCCATGAAACCATTATATCCGCCATCTAAGTAATACACGTTAGAATAACCTAATTGTTGCAAAGAATTAGCAGCCAATATACTTCTATTATTGTTTTTGCAGTATAATATAATTTCATCCTGAGGATTTATTCCTGGGATATCTTTCGCAATACGAAATTCAATCAATCCACGTGGTATATTTGTGGAACCTTCAATAACACCATTTGCTACTTCATCAGCTTCACGCAAATCGATTAAAAAGAATTTACCGCCTTTATCCATTTTCTTCTTCAACAAGTCTGTGGAAATTTTATGCAAATTCTTTTCTGAACAAATAACCAAATCTGAAACATCAGAATATTTGGTAATTTTTTTCATTGTTTTTATTTCATTCCATGTTTCATTTACATGTGAACTACATGAGACTAATGTGAAACTCACAAATAGTAATAAAATTAAATGTTTTTTCATTTTAATATTTCAATTTAAATTTAACAAAATAAAAAATTAACAACCACCACCACCCGGTGCTTTTTTCTTCACTGGCATTGCTCCACCTTTTGCAGGTTTATCACTACCGGTTGTTGGTGAAGTAATTGCCGGAGCAGATTCAACATAGCCTGTTGGCTGTCCCAGAAAATGCAAACTTATATAATATATTTCCTTTGCATTTGGATTTCCTGCAAGATTAGGTTTTACAACGTAATTTTCCCAACCTTCCATTCCATCTTTCAGTACAACCACACCAAAATAACCATTTGTATAAAATTTGTAATATGCTTTCCGAACTGCTTCTTCGTCTCCAACTAGAACTAACATTTTCTTTTTGTTATATTGATAAAGTTCAATTTTATCAATATTTTCAGCACCAACAAGTGAGTTCTCATTATATTTTTCTTTGGAGCGTAAGTCCAGAATTCTCATATCAGCTTTCATATCAATGATATTTTTTGCTAATTCTATAGGAGAAATTTCATTCATAATATGAGTTGCATAAAATTCATTTAAATTATCCTGTTTCTTTGCTAATTGAGGATTACCAGCAAAAACTGCAATAATACCCAATAACATTGCCAAAGCAATCAAAATTTTATTTTTCATCTTGTACCTCCGCACTCCTTTTAGCCAATTTTCTCTCCCACCATTCTGCAGCAACGAACATTCCTACCGCCATTACAAGAACGGCAAATACCATTACACCAAAACTAGTACCAAAGAAATCATAAAGGTAAACTACACCCATATCTGTTGAATTGTAAAAATCTTCGAGCATTGGAAAGGCTTGTCCGAATACAAAGATGCCGAAAGTAACACCGAGTAAAAAGGTAACTGCATCATATTTCCCGCTTACAACGGCAACAACAGAAGTTCCCGGGCAATATCCACCGATAACAAAACCCATTCCGAGAATTAATCCGCCAAGAACTTGAGGCATCATAAATGTTTTACCCACGAATACTTGTGAATAATTAATCATACCCATCCAAGATAAGAAAAATAATCCAGTCATTGCTGTAATAATTGCAGTAAACATTACTTTAAGTACAGCAAAATCTTTGAAATAAAATTGATCTGTCAATTTTTTCGCACTACCGAATCCGGCTCTCTCCAAAGAAAAACCAAATCCGAATCCAATCAAAAGAGCCATTACTAGGCTCATATCATCGCCAAAAACTCCGTTAGGGAAAAATGGTGCCATTATCTCCATTGCCTCCTAATAAA
>MHAC01000037.1 GCA_001804565.1 Ignavibacteria bacterium GWF2_33_9
AACCTTTCCCAAGATGAGGTATCTCTTAAGGATCCAGGTAGACGACCTGGTTGATAGGCTACAGGTGTAAGTGCAGCAATGTATTTAGCTGAGTAGTACTAATAATCCGTTGGCTTGCCGGACAAAGTTGTTATACAACAAACTTAATCTAGCAGCTAATTTGAGTCTTTAGAAACATTACGTTTTTGCTGCTTGCAATTCAATTATCTCTTTTTTTATGATTTGATATTAAGTTCTTTAAATATAGAAAGTTTTTTGCTTGGTGGTTGTAGAGTGAAGGGTACACCTCTTCCCATTCCGAACAGAGTAGTTAAGCTTCACTTCTCCGATGGTACTGCTTGGGCAGCCTTGTGGGAGAGTAGGTCGCTGCCAAGCTATTTTCAGAAACTCCGATTGATTTTGTTCAGTCGGAGTTTTTTTATTTATATCCAAAACTTATATGTGCATTGAAATTTAATCCGAAATTATTTGGCAATACACGTGAACCCCAATTATAGATTTGATGAACACATACCATTATATCTATATATTGACCAAGCTGATATCCCAAACCCAGCTCGAATGTAGGACCAAAAAAGAAATTTACATCTTGAGAGCCTCCTCCATAGGTTATTGTTTCTGTTCCACCACTGATTTTGAGAATTCCGCTCAAGAAGAAATTTTGAGGTTTATCTTGAAAATAATATCTTGCTATTATAGGAAAATTATATGACATAAAGGTGGAAGCCGTTAAATCTGCATGAGGTTTTATATCGTAAAAATTAATTTCAGGTCCTCCACCTATTTCGAAATGGCTTCCTTCCTTGTTGAACAAAGTAAAGTAACCAATATTGAACCCGCCATCAATCAAGCTTCCTTCATTAAAATAACCGAAAGACAGCATACTTCTTTTTTTTGTTTTATTAATTACACGGATTGTATCAATAGAATTTCCAGAATGAGATGTTTCACTAACAGAGGAAACAACAGATAAATTATACTCTTCAGAACTAATTCCGGAATTATTGGAACCGGGATTAGCTTTGTAATAATAACTAAAAACCTCTGCAGCTTTTTTAATACCATTATAAAAAGCGAGAGGTACTAAAACATTGGCATCATTACCACTTGGAATTTCTACAGAATCAGTAATTACAACTTTTTTAACAGCATCACCTTTTGGATAAGAAAAAGTATATGAATATTTCGAAAATGTTGACTCACTGATAAAACCATGTTCTTCTCCTAAATTCATTTTGTTTAATTCAATAGTAACAGGAATGGATATTGTGGTGTCGGAAGATCTCGAAAGCAATTTGTTGAAATTTTCTTTTAAATATTCAGAAAGATTTTGATTAAAAATTATCGGTGTTGGTGAATTGAACATTCCTGTATAACAAGTACCTAAAGTTTTAGTGACCGGGGTACGTTTGTCTTCTACTTTGGAAACATATACGCTGTCAATAACAATTTTTTCAGCATTTGACCAGGAAATTTTTCTAGGTTGGATAATAATATTGTCTGAAGCACACGAGACAAGAAAATATGTTAATACAATGATAGATAATATACTAATTAGTTTCATAAAATCTCCGGGTGTTTTTTACAAAAATAGTAAATATTCTGAAATATAAACGTACCTTGTTAATATAATTAAAATTATTTTTATATTTCTGTAACAAATTGAAAGTTATATTGTTTAATATACAATTGTGTATTACAACAAAGGAATTTTCATGACTGGTGAAATATGAGAAAATTATTGCTCCTACTTTGCGTGACAGCATTTCTGCCACAATTCATTTTATCGCAAGATCTTGATTCACTGAATCAAGATGAAGAAGAAGAAAGTATTAATACAATTACATTGATTTCTCCATTAAATAATTCCATAGTAAAAGGAGATACTTTAGTTGATTTTATTTGGCATAAGACTTTACAAAGTGTTGATTGGTACTATGTTAATATCTTTAAAGATACTACATTACAAGGAACTTATATGTTGAAGGACACAGCTTTATCACTATATTTTGATTGTTCAGGTATTGAATATAATTGGGAAGTGATGGCTGTTAATGATGAAGGAAAAGAATTTAGTAATAAATGGTATTTCAAACCGGATTGCGACCTAAGCATTCATTCAACAATACATATTATTAGATTTTTACAATACCCAAATCCTGCAGAGGAATTTATTGAAATTGAAGTTGAAAATATTGAAAATCCGTTAGTGGAAATCTATAATTATCATGGGACATTAATTCCAATTGATTATACCATAAGCAAGAAAAATAATGGAATATCATTTAATTTAAATACTATGGTCCTGCCGAAAGGAATATATTTCTTTAAAATCTCAGGAGGCGGAATGATTTTTATAGGAAAATTTGTGGAGGGATAATATTTATTTCTTATTTTTATACTTTCTAAATTTTAAAATATTACATAAAATGACTAAAAATTCAATTCTGTTTATTTTATTAATTCTTGCCAATTTTGGTAATTTATTTTCAAATCCAAACCACATTGGGGATATAGAAAAAGTATCACATACATTAAAAAACGTTTTGCTTGATGAGAAGAAAGAAATTGGGACTTTTCCAGTTTCAAACATTGAGGACGGAGTAAATGAAGGATTGGTATATCCAACCAAAATAACTATTATAGCTCCAAATGGTGGAGAAACATTTACTATCGGTTCTTTCCAAACAATTTCGTGGTCTGATGAAGGGGTCGATTATTTTGATGGTTGGTATTCGACTAATAATGGCAGCAGCTGGACATCCATCCCCGGATTTTACCAGCATCCAAAAAACAGTTTTACATGGAATATCCCTCTTGCAATTTCTAAAAATTGTAAGATAAAAATTGCTGACTCTTTCACTTACTCAACTGTAGATATGAGTGATAATACGTTTTCTATTGTGAATCAAAATAGTGTTTTTGATAATAGTTCAGATTCTGAACCGGTTTATAATAAATTCATTACGGAAGATAAAATAAGTATAAATTGCACTTCTAAGAATGAGAATAGTACTATTTCTCTGCAGGATATATTGGGTAATGAAATTAATAGAGAAGATTATCAGATATCTATTTCATCAGGAAATGTTACAATTTATTTAGGTTCTTTGCCGAGAGGATTATATTCATTTATATTTGAAGATGGAATATATTTGATTTATAAAATTTAATATAAACTTGAAAAATTGAATAGTAAAAATTATCTAAACTTATCAAATATTATTGGGAAATGAATGTGAAGGGTAATAGGTAGAGACAGGTTGAACCCTGTCTCTACATTGATTTAATTACTTTAAAATTTCAGAATTACACTAAATAAACTGCGAATATTGCTGATATTTTCTGTTTCTGAAATCACTCCAAATTCATCACGCATCAAATTTCCATTGGTGTCTTTTTTTGCATAACCTGCGGAAGTATATTCCAATTCAAAAGCAAAATTAATCTTATCTGAAGTTAGTACAACACGTGGCGAAACTCTCATCATATTTTTGATTGCAGAAGAATTATTTGCTGTAGTACCACGTAATGTTGAAAGTGTACCACCAACCTGATCGGAATAAATTAGAATTTTATCATCTGACCCCAAAATCTCGGTATAACCTGCCCAGAGTGCAAATTGGAATTTGCCAACTTTTTGGATAAATTCCGTCCAAGAGGCAAAAGAATTGATTGGAGTATATTTTACTTTGTTTGTAGCTGCATCCAAAACTTCGGAAACAGCATACCCACCCATCATTGTGAGGTCGGTAATATTTTGTCCATATACTGCCTGAGCTTTCCAGGTGAAATTGCTAGCAGCAAATTTAACGAATGCTGTGGAGGTAAATCCGGAAATAGTTTCGTCCGATTCGTAATTTTTGCCGCCTGCAATAGTTGCCAGCAATGGACGTAAAGTTTTATAACCTCCGCCAACAGCAGTTTGGAACGTTTTTCCGTTAAATACTTTTTTGTAACTTAATCTTGCATGAATTTCCGGAATAACAGCATTGCGAAGTGGAGTAGAACCACCTGCTGAAACGAAATCTCTCTGCTCAATAAGTGCTCCCAAAATCGAAAAATCGCCCATTTTATGAGTAATGCGAATTTGGGGATTGCGTGAAAATGGATTGAATGGTGCACCTGTATTGAAGGAAATAACTTCGGAAAAAATCTCTGTATTGAACATTGGGTGCCACATTTGTCCAAAAAGAAATTCAGTATTTGACCAATTCAATTTAGCATACGCATGGCGTAAGCGGAAACCATTAGCGTCCACAAATGAAGCATTTTCGTTGCCAAAAAAATCTGCTTCGATAATACCTGAAACTTTAGCCCCGAATGCATCCGGTGCAGTAATTTTTCCGGTTAATCGAGTTTGGATGGAAAGGAAATTGGTTGTGGAAGCATCGTTAAGGTCTATCCCATTTGCATCAAAATTTTGTCCTGCAGGATACAGTAAAAAGTGACCTTCACGTATGTTAACCGTTTGTCGAGTATCATAGAAAAAGTCATTTTTCACAAATCCACCAAATGTGAGACCGAAATCATTTGTTTCAGCAATTGCAAAAATCGGAGACATTGCAAATAATAAAGAAAGTAAAGCTTTTCTCATTTTTCAACCTATTAATTATAAATAAAATTGCATTTTTATAATAAGACAAAAATATACAATTTAGAGATATTATGGAAATTTCAGGAAAAAAAATATTTTACTAAACAAAAGTAGTTTCTATTATATTATTTTTAAGAAGTGTTGGGAATTCGGATATATTTTGAATTTTATCTGTATAAATCACTTTACCATTTTCCTTGTTTTGTGCTAACCAGGAATTTGTGATTTTAATTTCTTCAATTTCTTCGAGTGTAAGGGAAGTAGGTGGCGTAGAATCGTTGAAGTATATTTCTCTGAATTTAGCGAATAATTCTTCATCTTTGCTTGCTTTTCTGCCAATAGTTTTATGGAATTTCAGGCGGGCATATTGGAAGAAGAATACGTCCACGAGTTTATCTTCACCCTGCACAGGCAAAATCAGAACAAAATTTTGCTGATTGATGGAATTAATGAAGTTATCTGAATTATTGAAAATTCTTTTAATGGAATTGATAGAATCCTTAAATTCACTTGCTTTTTCGAATTCCAGTTTCTCGGAAAAATGGAACATTTCTTTTTCGAGTGACTGTATCAAGTCTTCTGCAAATCCACTGAGGAAATTTCTTACTTGATTTACTTCCAAGATGTATGATCTCAAGAAAGAATCAGGGTCTTTCTTTTCGCAGGGAGCAAGGCAAAGATTGATTTGTTTGTAAAGACATGCTTCCAGATTACTTTCGAGTTTGAATGTTTTATCGCACTTCGTTAGGCGGAAATTTTTGTCTATAATATCCTTCACATCTTCAGCAAATTTGCGATTTGTGAAAGGACCGAAATACTCGCAATCATCTGTTATTTCATTAGTAACGACAATTCGTGGGAAAAGTTCATCTGTTGTTATTTTCACAAATGCAAGTTTTCTTAATCTTCTGCCGGCAAAGTTGAATTTGGGTTTATGCTTTTTGATTTCCTTTGCTTCGAGCAGCAGAGCTGAAAGTTCATTGTTTGTTTCAGTCCACCACATATCTTTGATGTGGGAAGTGAGTTCCTTAATTTTATGAGAAGTAATATTCCCCGGTTTGAAGTAACTGCCTGTTCTGTTTTTCAGGGATTTTGCTTTGCCGACATAAATGATTTTTTTACGTCCATTTGCAAAATAATATACTCCAGGTGCATCCGGCAAAGTATCAATTTTATCTTTTAAATGCAGGAAATTAGCCGGAGGAGGATTGAAAAAAGAAAGTTTTTTATTTTGGAAAATCAGCAATTCTTCGAGTGATGTGATTTCATGTTCTTCCTCAATCATTTCCAGCAGTAACATCAAAATTTTTGCGGTGGCTTTGGCATCACCAAGTGCAGTATGTCGGTTGCGTACTTTAATTCCGAAATAAGAGGAGAGGTTTCCAACACTTTTTTTCTGTGAATCGGAAAGTATTCTGCGAGATAATTTCAAGGTATCCAGCACAGGAAAATCAAAATCATAAAAGCCTGTCCGTCTGAGAGTTTCCTTCACGAAACCAAAATCAAAATTAGCATTATGTGCTACAAATATTGAATTTGGGTTATCGAATTTTTTCAGAAAAGAAGGCATTACTTCTGAGGCTTCAGGAGCATAAAATACTGATTCATTGGTAATACCGGTCATTTGAGCAATGAAAGGAGGAATGAACTGGTGCGGATTAATCAATGAGTTGAACTCGGAAGTGAAATCTCCGTTTTGCATATTTACAGCAGCAATATCAATAATTCTATTTTGAATAGAACTATTGCCTGTAGTTTCCACATCCACTACAACGTAATTTGCTTCCCAGATATTTACTTCTTTCACAATTACAAAATTAATCAATTATTGATAATTGCTTCTGGAAATCTTGTAGAAAATCTTCAAATTTGAGTACTTTTGCTTGTTTCAATACTATATCTTTGTAGCGATTTGATTCCTTAAGGTCAACTTCACGCAGTACCAAAGCAATGTTCGACAAAGTGAGCAATTTATATTCCGGTCCTAAACGCAAAGATAGAGGAGCAGCCTCATTTTGTAAAATCTTGATTGCTTCATTAATATTATTATTTCTAAATTCCAAAATTGCTTTTGTATTAAGGAAAAGAATATCTATTGGATTTGGTGTGTCTCTATCCACCTGGTAATTCATTGCACTCAAAATTCTGCTTGCTTTTTCGTATCTTTCCGTTGCGCTGAAAATTTTAGCAAGAAGCAAATTAGCCTTGAGTTTTTCATTATTGCTTGTGGTTATTGAACAGAAATGTTCTATTTTCTTAATAGTATCCTCACTAATTGGATTCAGAGATAATTCTACTAATTCTTCCCACGTCAATGACGGACCGGATTGGAATACGGTTTCGGCGGTTTCTGCAAAATTCAGTGTGCTATCCACATCAGAAGTACCTGAAAAAGCAAAAGGATCCATGACTAAATCGTCTGAATCTTGATCAATGTACGATAATCCTTCACCTTCACCAGCTTCGTTTTCCAATTCTAAATTAAAAGTACTGCGCATATTTTCCATGAAGTTCTTCAGAGCATCTTTTGTAATTTCACTATGATTTTTTACTGCTTCATCATGATGTGTTTGCATAATATTCTGAATTAATTCATTATTCTCTGTATCCTGAGCATTAGAAAGAAGATACGGCATGATTTGATTTTTAACATCAAGATTATCAGTATTATCATACAATTTTTTATATAAATTAGTGATTATAATTTTGATTTCTTTCTTTTCTTCATACTCCAGTTGATTAATGAATTGCTCTGCATAAAGAGGCTGAGAAAACTGATAATGTGTAACTTTTTCACCAAAGGTAGTACGTACACCAATGGATTGGATAATCCCGGTAGCATTCTGAATAGAACGTAATTGTTTTATTATTGTTAATAAATCTGTTTTCATTAATTCTGCAATTAACGTCAATGGAAATTCATATCCTATTAAGGCACAATGGGAGAGCAGATTTCTGTCCGATTCGGAAAGTTTCATAATATTCGAAAGGAAAAGACCAGTCAATTCTGAAGGAATACTGCTTTCAAGCTCATGATTAGTAACATTTGCCAAAGGGAGATTATTTGATTTAAAATATTCCAAATATTTATAAACAGCAAGAGGATTTCCGTGTGTTTTCGAAGTGAACCATGCATGAATTCCTTGATTTATAGGTTCATCCGGGAAATAGTCATTAATTGCATTTATTATTTCATCTGAATTGAATTTCTGTAATTCCAAATAGGTTACATCCTGTGATTTAATGTATTCTATTAATTTGAAATTGAACAACTGACGTACATGGGAAGATTTGTCCACAGTAATGACAAATAGGATATTGAACTTGTCCAAATTTTTGATAATACTACCCAATAATTCTGCAGAATGTGTATCCGCAAAATGAAAATTATCTATAAAAATTACTAGATTTTTCTTTTTGGAAATATTTGACAAAATATCAATAAAATTCTGATTGGCTTTATTTGTGTCGAGATTTTCTTTATATTCTTTTAAATCTTTACTAATTTCTTTACCGGCATAAAAAAAGTCACCGGCAATAGGTAAACTTGCAAGGACAGTTAAGCTTATGGACTGAAACAGCTGTATTTTGGCAGCTTTCTTATTTCTCCGCAGATTAAGGATAATTTCTCCAAAAGTGGAAAAGGGAGCTAGGTCCACAAGTGCAATGTTCCCTGTTGGTTGATTTACAGGGCACATCACTTTAACCAGATTATCTTGTTCTGCTCTCGAGTTCATTTCATTCAGAATTCGTGTTTTACCCATTCCTTTTGAACCATTGATAATTATGACGGAAGATTTCCCTGAATTAAGTTCAGAAGTTTTTTTAAGAAATTCTGATAAAATTTTGTCATTTCCTATATAAGGAGATATCTTTTTTGAAATATTTTGAGCCATTATGTAACTTTCTTCAGTTTTGTGTGTATTTATATTTTATATTATACTAAATTAATAATATGTTCGTAAAAACTAAATATATAAATACTAATTTATAAAAAATAAACGAATTAAAGGCCAATTACAAGATGAAAATATATAGATTAACCCTTCTTATAGTACTTTTTCTTTTCAGTCTTGTAAATTTGCGATCTCAAGATTTTATAGATACTAGAGGAACCGACTTTTGGCTTACTTTTTTACCGAATTTTCATAATCTAGAAGATTTCCCAATAGATAATTTCACAGATTCACTTTATATATTCATTGTAGGCTATGAAAAATGTTCAGGAACAATTGAATATAAGGATTATATAGGTCAGAGCTTTTCTCAAAATTTTCAAATAGATGATCCAACGATAATATATAAATTTGCATTACCATACTTAAGATATGAATTAAGAGGATATAACCGTAGCGGTAATGTTCAATTTGGAGATAACAGACAATGCGAAACTATTGCCAAAAATTCATTCCATATTACTTCTACCTCCGATATAACTGTTTATGCACATGAACAAGCAGTGACCACAAGCGAATCAATGACATGTCTTCCGACTGATGCATTAGGAATGGATTATTTTGTGATAACTTATAATAGTGATGGACAAGTATTTGGACAATTTGATGAAGGATCGAGTACGCCATCTCAATTTGCAATTGTTGCTACCGAAAATCAGACAAATGTAACAATCATTCCTTCTTCCCCAACCAGAGCTAATGGTATGACTGTTCAAAATATTACTCTAAATAAAGGTGATGTGTATTTAGTCCAGTCTTTAATTACAAGAAGCAATTTGAATAATGATTTAACAGGAACTCGTGTTACAAGTGATAAACCCATTGCACTAGAAGTAGGCCACCAGAGGGCAACTTTGCCTTATGACGGAAGCGGAGCTTCAAGAGATTGTTTGCTGGAACAAATACCTCCAATCACCGCCTGGGGTAGAAATGCTATTGTTACTCCATTTGCTCAAAACAATACAATAACAACATTTTTCGATAATGATTTATTTCGCATAATTGCAAGTTCTGATGATACTGAAATATTCGTTGACGGAATAAGTGCAGGTATTTTCAAAGCCGGAGAAATAATCGAATTACCATTGGATGAACCTCATTATATTGAAGCCAATGCTCCAATATTAGCATGTCAATATAAGAAAACAGCAAAATCTGCTTCCAGTAATAATACTACTGAAAGAAGTGATCCTTTAATGATGATAATGCCTCCAATTGAACAATATGGGAATTTTTACAGATTTACTAATATGCAATCATGGGAATTAAGTCCCGGTACAAACAATAAATTTGAAGTTTATACAGAACATTACATTAATGTTGCATGTCACGATTCTATTGCCGGAATGGTCGAAATTGATGGTAATAAAATAAATCCTTCCTCATTCCAAAAAATTCCAGGTACGCAATTTTCGTATGCTATTTTGCAGGTTCAGGAAGGTACTCATGAAATGCGTGCACCGACAGGATTCGGTATAAATGTATATGGTTATGGATATGCAAATTCATATGGTTACTATGGCGGTATGAATCTGATTAAATATGATTATCTTCCTCCTAAAATTGGCGAAATAAAAACTTGTTATGAAATTAATGGATATATTACCGATTCTACGGAAGTTGATACAAAGATAGTGGCTTGTGATTTGCCAATTGAGAAAATGGAAAATGTTGATGTAACAATCACTGATCTAAATTTCCCTGCATTGGTGCAGTATTTCAATGCTAAATTGATTAATAAATATCTTGACGGGAAATTCACCATCAAAGCGACAGATTCCACAGGGCTTTTTTCTACAAAAAATTACGAAATACCCGGATTTACAATCGGAATTGATAGCTTGAAGGAAGCTCAAAGTGTTGTGCTTATTCATGATACAATTGCTGCAAATGCTCAATTTTGCTGGGATTTCAATTTAGTGAATTATGGCAAATTTACTCATACTTTGGAAGAAATATATTTAGAATTTGCTGATAGTACCGAGATGTTGAATTCAATAATTCCAATGACAATAGATCCAGGAAAAACCAAAACCCTGCAAATCTGCAAAACATTTGCTGACACCGGTTATTATGAGTTTATACTGCATATACAAGATTCTTGCGGCGAAAGGCAATTGGTAAGGTTTGAAATCTTTGCTTTATTGGACAAACTTGCACCGAGACTGGAAACTGCGCATGATACTTGCAATACTAAATTTTACTTTAATATTCTTGAACCACTAAAATCTGATGCAGGAATAGAATCCATTGAATTATTAGAAGAAGAAAATGGAACAATAGAAATTATACAATATGCAACTCGATTGTCTAGTTTGCAGTTCATTGTTTACGATTCACGTAAGGATGCATATTTCAAATTCTCTGTGAAAGATTCTAGTGGAAATGAAACTATTTACGAAAAAGAAATTCCCGGTTTTACTTTGGACTTTGCGGGTAATTCATTAGATTCAATGACCCATACTATCAATTATGGCGAAAAGATGATAGGTGCACGTGCTACCGATACTTTGGAATTAACAAATTACGGAAAATTTGAAATAGTACTCGAAAATCCATTTTTGTTACATAATTTGCTCTTCTCTATCCCGCAATCACAATTTCCGATGACAATCAAACCTAATGAAACAAAACCTGTCGTAATTGTTTATAAGCCAATTTCTGTGAAGAAGCAAAGAGACCGTGATACTCTTGTTATTACGATGAATTGTCTGGACCAAGTATTTCCTATTGAAGGAAAAGCACTGCAATTTAATATAACATCAGGTTCAAAATGTGATGTACCTCTTCGTTTCACTGCAGATTCGATTCCTACTTCTATGGAAGCTTCACTTAAAAGTGAAGTTACCGAAGGAATTGTAAATCTTGTTCTGGATACTCCCGAAAGTGCTCAGATTCAATGCGATTTATATGACCAATCAGGCAGATTAAGCAGGAATGTTTTCAATGGTGAAATTCTACCTGGAAAAACTGAAAAAGCAGTAAATCTAAACGATTTAACTAACGGAGTATATTACATAATGATTAGAACCAGTGTCGGTTCTGCTACTTTGAAAGTTGTTAAAATAAAATAAATTATATATAAAATATATAAATAAAAGTGAAATTATTCAAAAAATTTTTGTATAATTGTATTTTTTATTGATAACTATTTAATGAAACTAGATAAAATAATCGAACCAGTCAAAGGGAATCTTGCCGAGTTCGATGAATACTACAATTCACAGTTCCAGTCTAAAATACCCCTGCTCAATATGATATTGAAGTATATGGCAAGAAGAGGGGGAAAAAAAATCCGTCCATCACTTGTATTTCTAACTGCAAATCTATTTGGTGAAATTACTAAAAGAGCTTATACGGGTGCTGCAATGATTGAATTGCTGCATACTGCCACACTCGTTCATGATGATGTAGTGGACAATGCAAATGAAAGGCGAGGCTTCCTTTCTATCAATGCAATTTGGAAAAATAAGATTGCTGTTCTGATTGGAGATTTTCTGCTCTCTAAAGGATTGCTGATTGCTGTTGAAACAAATGAGTTTGAATTTCTGAAAGTTACATCCAGTTCTGTGCAAAAAATGAGCGAGGGTGAATTACTTTCAATGGAATCTTCCCGTAAAATGAAATACAGCGAAGAGCTTTATTATGAAATTACC
Source organism: Ignavibacteria bacterium GWF2_33_9 (assembly GCA_001804565.1). Taxonomy (GTDB): domain Bacteria; phylum Bacteroidota; class Ignavibacteria; order Kapaibacteriales; family UBA2268; genus GWF2-33-9. The sequence goes on from MHAC01000037.1 coordinate 12,210, forward strand.
AAGGGCAAAACTGCTGTACTTTTGCGTGCATGTTGCGAAATTGGTGCAATTGCCCAAAAGCAGCCTCAGGAAGTTATTGAGAAAATGGGTGAATTTGGTGAATTGCTGGGTATGGCGTTCCAGATTATTGATGATGTATTCGATTATACCAAGTCGAATTATTTGATTGGTAAACCTGTTGGAAATGACATTAAAGAAAAGAAGATTACCTTGCCGTTGCTGATGGCTTTCCGCAATGCACAAAAATCTGAAATTGAATCCATCATTAAGAAAATTAAGAACGGTAAATTAAATAAGAAGGAAGTTACTGACATAATAGAATTTGTGAAAGAGAAAAGTGGAGTGGAAGCAGCTAAACTGAAAGCAGAAGAATACATTCAGAATGCTATAGAGATACTGAAAGAATTTGAAAATGTGCAGGCAAAGGAAACTTTAATTGATTTTGCGAATTTTATAATACAAAGAGATAAGTAAATTGGAAGAAGTAAAGAAAATATTGCCGAATTATGTTTTGCAAGTGGAAGAGATGCTAAAAGAAGGGAATGTCCCCGATGCAATAGAACTTTGCCAGGAGGGAATTGAAGCATATCCCACATATATTGTCGGTTTCCTCTTGCTTGCTGAAGCTTATGAATTGAGCAATGATGCTGATTCTGTTGCAATCATTTTAAATGGTGCTAAAGAAATTTTCGCTAATAATAAAACTTTAAAGATGTACTATAATAGATTTAAGCAGACGGGTGAACTTGGTTACATATTCCCAAAATCAAAGCTGCCAAAATCTAATGATTTCTTCCAGAAAGTAAGTGAATCAATACATGTAACCGGTTTTGTGAAACCTGCAGTTAGTGAAATTCTGGAGGAACCAGAAGATTTAACTGAACAAAATCCTGAAATTCCACCCACTGAATTTATGGCTGAATTACTTGTAAGGCAAGAGAAATTTGTAGAAGCCGTTGAAACATACGAAAAATTGAAACTGGTCAATCCAGAAAAGTACGATTATTTTCAATCGAAAATTAATGAAATAAAATCAAGATAAATTATCCCCAAAATGCAGGTAGCAGGTATCATGTATAGTGAAGAAAAAATACTGAATGTCCTGCATAACGTTTTTCAACTAGAGCAATTCCGACCCGGGCAGATTGAAATAATAAATTCAATACTTTCACGGAAAGATACTTTTGCCGTTTTGCCGACGGGCGGAGGCAAGTCACTTTGTTTTCAACTTCCTGCGGTAATGTCGGAGGGAACTGCATTAGTAGTTTCTCCGCTTATTTCACTTATGAAAGATCAGGTGGATGCACTCAAACAGAAAGGTATTTCCGCAACCTATCTGAATAGTTCAATCAGCGATGAAGCTCAAAAAGTGAGACTTGCTAAGTTAACTAATGGTGATTATAAACTTCTTTATATTGCACCGGAAAGAATTTCTAGCAGCCGATTTACTAATGCATTGCAAAAAAGTAATGTTTCAATTTTAATTGTTGACGAAGCTCATTGCATTTCTGAATGGGGGCATAATTTTCGCCCGAATTATCTGAAAATTAAGGAGATATTCAATTATATCCCTAAAGTACCGATTGCGGCATTTACTGCAACTGCTACTCCCGAAGTACAGAAGGACATAGTGAAGTATTTGCAAATGAATGAGACTCAAGTCTATGTGCGTGGATTCGCTCGGGAAAATTTAGCATTCCAAACAGAAATTCCAAAAAATAAAAATTCGAGATTGCTGGAATTACTAAATTTGCATAAAAAAGGTTCGAAAATCATTTATGTTGGCTCTCGAAAAGCTACCGTTAAGGTTGCTGAATTTCTAAACGAGAAGAATATTCCCGCTTTAGCATATAACGGTGGAATGGAAATAAATGAAAGAAAGGAAATTCAGGAAAAATTCCTCAAAAATGAAACAAACTTGATTGTTGCTACTAATGCTTTTGGAATGGGCATAGACAAACCGGATGTGAGATTAGTCGTACATTTGGATTTGCCTTCTACCCTTGAGGCATATTATCAGGAAGGCGGCAGAGCAGGTCGTGACGGCAAGTCTTCAGATTGCTTTTTGCTCTATGCCAAAAATGATGAATCGCTCCCTTCACTTTTCATTTTCGGTGCTTTTCCGGATGCACGTGATTTGCGTAAAGTTACAAAAGGGATATTGGATATTGTGGAAACAAGCAAGAATTTCTTCATTCAGGGCAAGGTTACGGAACTTGCACATAAATTCAATATCACTTCCAATAAGCTAACAGTGATACTGAAATTATTAAATCGGAAAGATTACATTAAATTTTACGATGATTCTCATTTTCTTCAATATTCGATTATTGCCGAAAATGATGATATGCAAAAAATTACAAAGAATTTTCACCAAAATCGCTCAGCAATTTTCCAATATCTTTATCATTTAGGAAAGGATAAGAAATATGCACAAATTGATCTGAAAGAAATAGCTTCGGAATTTGCCATCACGCTAGAAAGTCTTCATTCGGAAATAAGTTCTTTTGATTCGCTTGGTTTGATAAATATACAGAAAGATAGAACTTATTCAGGATTGAAATTGCTCCGTTCTGATTTAGCAGAAGAAGAAGTGTTGGATAAGTTAATTCAGGATTTGGAATTCCACAAACAATTGCTGATTACAAAAGCGGATAAAGTGCTGGATTATTTGAGGACTGACCGCTGCAAACAGGAATTTATTCTTGATTATTTCGGAGAGTCATCTCCTGAATATAAATGCGGAAAATGCACTTCTTGTGTATTCGGTCCGATGGATATTTCCGGTATTGAAGATGCTCACATACATAATTACGAAAAGAAAATCTCCCGCAAAGCCATTAAAGATAGAGAATTATATGATAAAATCTCTTTGCACTTGCCGACTTCAAATTCGATAGATGACCTTGCAAAAAAAATGAAACTGACTAACCCGGAACTTGCAAATCTGATGCAAAGTGCCATCGAAGACGGTTGGTTAGTAACGGAAATCAAGTTTATTCCTAATGATTTGATAAAGGAAATTACCAATCTCTTGAATAAAAATTCCAATCTCCGATTAAGCCAAATTCGAGAACGACTCAACTCAGAAGTTGAATTTCCCGAATTGCGTGTTGCTGTTGCGATAGCAAGAATGAAGCTTGGAGTGTAAGAAGAAGAAAGAAAAAGTGACTATTTATATATTTCTTTGCGGTGACCAATTCTTAGTATGACAATTTTGTCTTCATCAACATCAAATATTACTCGATAATCTCCAATTCTAAACCTAAATGTACCAATTTTGGGTTCTATAAGTTTAGTACAATGTTCGAAGGGATTTACAGAATATTCCTTTAATTTACGGTATATTCTTGATTTTATTTCATTTGAAAGATTTTCAATATCTTTGAGGGAGCGTTTAGTAAGTAAAACTTTATACATCCAAATCCTCTAAGGCTACATATTCGCCTTTTCTGTAGTTTTCTCTAGCTTCGTTAACTGAAAGCAGGAAGTTTTTACTTTGCAATGCTTCATTTTCTTCCAAAATTTCTAAGAGCGCTTGCTTTACAGTTGCATAAATTAACTCTTTAAATTCAGATACTTCCATTTGGTTGATTGTCTCAGACATAATTTGCTCGATTTTTTAATAGTAACGAATGTAATAAAAAATAATTTATCTAAATTGAGCAATGCAAACAATTAAGCAAGTTTCAATCCCCCTCATTCTAAAGGGGGATTAGATAAAAGTCAGAAATCCCTACATTACATTCCAGGGGACAATGGTCATTTGCATTAGCTTGCCATCCTTCATATCCATTATTATCCCCACCAAGCCAAATTTATGATTGCCGATATAAGTGATTTTTCTCACTAGTGGGTCATTTGGAGTTTCTTGTTCCACACGCATTGTTTTCACCATTATGAAACCGATTTGCCAATCTTCAGTTTGGTGAGTTTGAGTCACTGTTCGGGTGATTTTTTCACCGTCCGAATCAGTAAATTCGTACTTATCCCCAACTTTGGAATCATATTTCATAATTGTGTAAGGTTTGGATTCGTCTCCTTTGGAATAAACATAATCTTGAATACCATCAGAAGTAATTTTCAACTTCACATCTTTTGTAGCCCAGAGATGTTCGTAATCTGAAGTATCTATTTCCACGTCGTATTTTGTTTTGTAATAATCGAAAATTTGTTCTCTAACTGCTTGCGGCAAAAGGTAAGTTCCTATCATTGTATCAATTTTTCTGAAATTTTCGATATTAGTCTCGAATTTCATTTTGAGTGTTACGATTCCATTTTCATTTTTGGTGATATATACTGTATCATTAATTTGGCTTAAAGCATTATTTAGTGCGGGGTCCCCATTCTCAAATTTGGGGTATATGCCAAATTCACTGCCTACTTCGGTAAGGTCCAAATTAGTGTCGCCGCCCAATTCATTGGGACCGAAGGTTTCTTCACAGGATATTATTGTGAAGAGAATAATAGATAAACTCAATAAAAAGATAAGATGTTTCATATTAATCCTATTAGTATTTTACAAATTTAAAAAAAAATAAGATAAGAGCAAGTTTAGGATTATATTTTTCAATTATTTTTTTGTAATTTGCGTATGTAAAAAAACGATTTCATCAATATGTCGATATCCTCTATTAATCAATACTATAATAATGTTGACCAAGCAGTTAAGTTTGGTAAATCAACGAATGAGCAGAGTGTTCGCAATTTCTTTTGGATGCTCTTGAATGATTATGCACAAAAACAGCACTATCTTGTAATCCCAGAACTGCCTGTTATGGGTAATTTAGGCAAAAAAGTTTACCCAGACGGCACTATCAAAAATAATTGGGGGCTTGATGTCGGCTATTGGGAAAGTAAAGATGAGAAGGATATTATTGATGATGAAATAAACTCTAAAATTGCAAAAGGATATCCTCTAATTAATATTCTTTTCGAAGATACTAATGTAGCTGTGCTTTACCAGAGAGGAACAGAAGTTCAAAGGGTTAATGTGCGTGATGCTCAGGCATTAGATTCTATTCTTACCAAGTTTTTTACATTCAAAAGCGAAACAGTTTATCAGTTCGAAACAGCAATTCAAAAATTCAAAGCTGATATTCCGATAATCGTTGAAACTCTCAGAAATAAAATTGAAGATTACAAATTAAATAATGAGAAATTCCAGCAAGCTCAGGAAATATTCTGGGAACTTTGCAAGGTAGAAATCAATCCGAGTATAACGCTGGATGATATTCGTGAAATGATGATTCAGCATATTCTTACAAGCGATATTTTCAATAAGATTTTCGATGACCCCGAATTTCACCGTCATAACACAATTGCTTCGGAACTGGAAAACCTTGTCGGAACTCTTTTCACTTATGCCGAACGGAAGAATTTGCTCCATAGCATTGACCATTATTATCTTGCGATAAATGCAACTGCCGCCGCAATTACCGACCATCACGAAAAGCAAAAGTTCCTGAAAGTTCTTTACGAAAATTTCTATAAAGTCTATAATCCTAAAGCGGCAGACAGGCTCGGAGTTGTCTATACTCCGAATGAAATTGTTCAGTTTATGGTAAAAAGCACAGATTATTTGCTTCATAAGCATTTTGGGAAAACACTTGCAGATAAGAATGTCGAAATACTTGATATTGCTACAGGAACCGGAACATTTATTTGCGAGATTATTGAAAATGCAATTCCTAAGCACCAGTTGGAATACAAATACAAAAATGAAATTTATGCTAATGAAGTTGCAATTCTGCCTTATTATGTTGCTAATCTTAATATTGAATTTACTTATAAGCAGAAAATGGATTCTTACGCTGAATTCCCAAATCTTTGCTTTGTGGATACTCTCGATAATGTCGGAGGTCTTGACTTTAAAGGTCAGCAAAAGGGAATTTTCGGATTGAGCCACGAAAACAGCGACAGAATTAACAGGCAAAACAGCAAAAAGATTTCTGTAATTATCAGCAATCCGCCTTACAATGCGAATCAACTGAACGAAAACGAGAATAATAAAAATCGTGAATATCCGGTAATTGATAAAAGAATTAAAGAAACATTTATAAAAGAAAGTACTGCACAGAAAACCAAAATGTATGATATGTATTCACGATTTTATCGCTGGGCAATGGATAGAATTGGCGATGAAGGTATTATTGCATTTATTACTAACCGTTCTTTTATTAATAGTAGAACATTTGATGGCTTTAGAAAAATAATACAGGAAGAGTTTGATTTTTCTTATATAGTTGATTTAGGGGGTGATCTACGAGCACAAACTGATAATGATACTGCAAATGTATTTGGTATTAAGGTTGGAGTTTCAATTATGTTCTTAATAAAAAAGCCAAAAAGTAAAGCAGATTGCTTTATTAATTATTATAGAGTGAAGGGAAAAACAAAAGAAAATAAATTTGAATGGTTACATGCTAATCAAGGAGAACAATTTAATAATATACCTTTTGAACATATTCAACCAGATAAAAATCATAATTGGATTGATCTTTCTCAAGAAAATGATTGGGAAAAATTTTTGTTAACAATTGATAAAGCCAATAAATTTTCAAAAGTACTTAAAAATGATGAAGTGCTTTTTAAATTATACTCTTATGGAGTCGTTACAAATAGAGATGAATGGGTATATGATTTTAATAAGGACAATCTTTTTAATAAAATTGACTTTTTTTATTCTGAATATTCAAAAGTGTTGGGTTTGTGGATTATTGAAAATAAAGAAAAATCGTATAAACTTTCAAGTAATGATTTTTATATTAAAAAAGCAGCTGAATTTGTTTTTAGTAAAAATACCCAAATCAAATGGAGTGGAAGATTGTTTAGAGATAAATTATTGAAACAAAGAAAATTTGAATTTAAACCTGAGTTTATTCAAAAATCTATTTATCGCCCTTATAGTTTGCAATATTTTTATTTCGATTATTTACCCATTGATAATAGTGGGCAACAGAAGGAAATATTTCCTGATTTAACTAAAGATAATAAAATTATTTTCTTTAATGGGCCAAATATAAAAGAGTGGAATGTATTAAGCAGTAATAAAATCGTAGATTTAAATTTATTTTATGGTGGTTCACAATGTCTTCCTCTTTACCGCTATGAAAACGGAAACAGGGTAGATAATATAACAGATTGGGGATTGGAGAAATTCAGGGAAAGGTATGGGGAATTAACTAAAGAAGATATTTTCCATTATGTTTATGCTGTTCTGCATAATCCCGAATACAGGAAGAAATATGAATTGAACCTGAAAAGAGAATTCCCCAGAATTCCATTTTACGATGACTTTTGGAAATGGGCAAATTGGGGCAAGCAATTGATGGTATTGCATATCAATTTCGAAGAAGTTGAACCTTATCAATTAAATAGAATTGATTTTCCTATTGAACACGATAGGAAACTAAAAGTTAAATTAAAAGCAGACAGATTAACAGGAATAATCGAACTTGACGAGAAAACAACCTTATCCGGCATTCCCAAAACCGCATGGGATTACAAACTGGGGAATCGTTCCGCTCTCGAATGGATACTCGACCAATACAAAGAAAAGAAACCATCAGACCCGACAATTGCAGAAAAGTTCAACACATACCAATTTGCCGATTACAAAGAAAAAGTAATAGACCTTCTACAGCGTGTTTGTACCGTCAGCGTAAAGACAATGGAAATAATTGGGGAAATAAGATAAGCCATACTTTTATTGATTTAAAAAATAGGTAATTATGGAAAATCAAGAACTAAAATCAATCAAAATTCCAGCAGGTAAGCGGACATATTTTCTTGATATTAAAAAATCAAGAGAAGAGATGAAATACCTGGTTATTACTGAAAGTCAGCGTGATGATAAAGGCGAATACCAACATAATAAAGTAATAGTCTTTCAGGAATATTTTCCTTTAATATTTGACGAATTAGTCAAACTTGCTCCAGATTTAGGTGTAAAATTATACGAAAAAAAAATGATAGATGAGATTCGCAAGATATCACCTAATGCATATACTCCTTGGACAAAAGAACAAGATGAACAATTAGAACTACTTTTTTGCCAGGGTAAAACACCTGAAGAACTTGCTACCATTTTTCAACGTCGTAGCGGTGCGATTACTTCACGAATTAAAAAACTTGAACTAAAGGAAAAATATAGTAAATAATAGGTTTCGCATTAATAAGTAATCCATTTTGGCTATTATTCTTATTTAAGTTTAATCTTCAATAAACATTGCTAAAAGCAGATTTACTCTAGATTCCTGCATGTCGCAAGGCATGACAGCCTATAATTCTCAATTTCATTTAAAATCCATTTACTTTCCATGTTATAAGCTCTTAGTTAGTTTTGCGAAAAATGATTTTTAACATTTTTCAAATTAACAAAGGAGGCAAAAATGTGGATTGAAGTTTTCCGCACAGGAAGCCACACCGACTCTGCCGGCAAGACACAGGAATTTACCGCTCAAGAGCTGGATGCCATTTCCGCAAAGTATTCTCAGCGATTAGCAGATGAACCGACAAATCTTGCACCATTCGTGAAAGGTCATCCGAAATCGGACGATGCCGCAATCGGTTGGGTGGAATCGCTCGCCAGACGTGGAAATTTTCTTCTTGCTAAAATCAAAGACCTTTCTCACGATGTTGCTGAGGAAATTAAGCAGAAAAAATTTCGTAATATTTCCGTTTCGCTCTTTTCGGATTTTTCACTGAATCATATCGGTTTGCTTGGTGCGGCTAATCCAGCTGTTCAGGGTTTACAGACGGTTGATTTTATTGCTGATTACAAAGAATTAACCGAATTTGCATACGAAAAGGAAAACGACACAAGCAAAGTGCTGGTTGATGAAAATCAGCAATTACGCAGTAAATTGGAGGAATACGAAAGTAGGGAATTTTCCCGGCAAATAGCTGAATATGCGAAATCAATTATTGCAACCGGGATTATCTCGGAAAATAATGAAGCAAAACTGACGAATGCTTTGGAATTCTTCCATTTAGTTGATGAGCAAACCTCAAATAAATTCAATGTGTTCGAGCAATTCAAAACATTTATTTCCCAAACTCAGATGAAAGCGAATTTGACTGAATTTGCCGTCAAAGAGAGAGCTGCAAGTTCTTTCGCTGCAAATAAATTCTCAGACAAACACACAAATCCCGAAAGAGCAGACTTACATTCACGAATTTTACGCAAAATGAGTGACAATCCTGAATGGACTTACGAAGAAGCTCTTTTATCATTGGAAAAATAATATATTCAATAAAAAATAAGGACCTTATATGTCGGATACAAGATTAGATACTTTGAGAATGATTGACCCCGTTCTCACAAGTTTAGCACAGGGCTACAATCCTGTGAATTTGATCGGTCAATACCTTTTTCCCACAGTGAGCGTAAGGAAGCAAAAAGGACGAATTCCGATTTTCGGGAAAGATGCTTTTGTGTTACGAGAGACTCATCGTGCCATCCGAAGCAATTCTAACCGAATACCGCCGATGGATTTCGAAACAATCGAATTCACTTTGCAGGAAAGAGATTTGGAAGTTGCAATGGATTATCTGGAGGAATCGGAAACATACAATTTACTCAAATATGAACAAAAACTTACAGCAAATTTGCTGGATATTCTTGCTTTGGAAAAGGAAAAAGCAATTGCTGATTATGCACAAAATCCGGCAAATTTCGATTTAACAATGAAATTGGAATTAAGTGCCGGAGAAGGTTATAATTCCTCAACAGGCGAATCACCAATCGATACAATCAAAGAGGGGATAGAACAAGTGAGGAAAAGTATCTCCCAATCACCAAATACTTTAATAATTGGTTCTGATGCCTACCAAGCAATTATTTCGCATAGTGCATTTACTTCCAAAATTCAGTATATCGGGCAATTTCAAGCAAATATACGAATGCTTAAGGAAATTTTCGATGTGAGGAATGTGAGAATAGGCAAATCTGTATCTTCTGCTGATGGCAACACTTTCAGCGATATTTGGCATGACAATGTGATAATCGCTTATGTCGATATGGAAGAGAAAAACAATCGCTCACAATATAATCCAAGTTATGGGTATATTTTCCAAAAGGAAGGAATGCCGGAAATTGACTCATATTACGAAAATGGCGGGAAAATCAAAGTGATCCGTGCAACGGAAAATTGGGGAATGAAAGTTGTAATGGCCGATGCTGCTTACTTAATAACCGGCTGCGCCCCTGAATTAACTTAAATAAAATAAAGGAGAATGAAATGATAACAGATAAAACTTATAATCCAATATTGCGAATCACTATTACAGCTGCTGAAGATTTACCTGCAAACCGACTAGTGGATTTCAACGGAAATCTTGCTGCAGACGAAATCTTTCTCGGAGTAACCGATTATCCCGCTTTAGCCGGCGAAAGTGTTTCACTTATTGTTCTAGGCAGTGCAATTGTCGAATGTACAGGAACTATTTTAGCAGGAGGAGATGTTGCGATATCTAGTAACGGTATTGTTAAACCTTTTGAAGTAGGGGATACTATACTAGGTCGTTCCATCAATGGAAATTCCGGTAATTATATTACATTATTATTGAGGTAAGCCAATATGTTTGGGAAAATTAAAGATTATTTGATTAGAAACAGCATTTGGCTTCTTGGAGGGATTGGGGCAATGGCATTGCTCCATCCCGGAATTTCTGAAGTGAAGAGCTTGGTATTTATTGTGTTAATTGAATTTATCGCTCTAGCTCTGGCGGGTATTGCTGTATTTGTTTACACCAAAGTAGATTTTACTAAGGACCTGACAAGTCGCATATTAGGGCAGATATTCCTTGGAGTACACTTTTTGGTTGGTCTTAGCATTGTGGGTGTTTATTATGTTATGTAAATTTTGGAGTGAGTAATGAAAAGAAATATTTTTATGTTGATTAAGTTAATTCCAATTGTATTATTGCTGAGGATGAATGTATTAGCACAGGTGAAATATGAAATTCCTGCTAAAAAGAGTGTTTTGGAAAAATCCCTCGAAATTGGTTTGGAAGAAATTGGTACAATCGAAAAGTCGAACAGGAATAATGGAGAAGTGGTGAAATACCTTGCTCCATTCAGTTTGAAAGAGGGTAATCCATATTGTGCGGCAGGGCAATATTACATTTTTCTGAAAGCAATTGAGAGTCTTCATCTAGAGAAGAAGTATATACCAATTCCGAAAACTGCACTTGCTAATGAGATTTTCAATTATGCAAAAAAGGGGAATAAGAAAGTGCGATATTTTCCTGCAAAACATAATTTATTAGTTTGGCGGAAAGCAAAAACGAAGTTTGGACATATTGAGAGAATTATTGAAGTGGAAGGAAAAGGCTGGGTGAAGACTCTCGCTTTCAATGTGACGTGTGGAGACGGGAAAGAAGGAGTTTGCCGGAAAAGAAGGAATGTGCTGCATCCACTCGGCAGGCTGGCTATTCGTGGATTAATCGGATTTGCTGAATATGAATAATTTTTGGAAATATACTGCTATTATTTTCTTTGGGGTGAGTGTCATTTTGTTAATTCTTTCACGATGCAATAAAGTTGATGGAGCTGGAAGTATTGATGTGAAAAGGGATACTATCGTAAGATATTTACCCCAAAAGATAGTTGAAATTAAGCAGGCAAAACCGAAAATTATTTATCTGAAGGATACATTTTACCAAAGCCCACCCTTTATAGCGAGGCTCGATACTGTGATTTTGCACGATACAATCAAAACTGAATTTACTTTTCCTGAGAATTATTTCTCAATGAAATATTTGCCGGAAAAGGATTCAGTGATCGAAATTAATACTAAGATAATCAAAAAAAAAGAAAAACACCGGCTAAAAGAGTTGTCTCTCTTTTTGGGTGGGCTGATTTTAGGAATTTTAATTACAAAATGAGGTGGAAATGATAGGCACAACTTTGCTTACAAATGAATTAGTTACACGTGATAATTACTTAACATTCCATAAATATATTGGCATATTGCCAAATCCCGGTAGAATTATTGATGAATCCGGCACAACTGAGCAAGTTTATGCAAATCTGAAAAATGACCCACATGTTTGGAGCTGCATTCAATCTCGTAAATCAGGTATTCTCGCTCTGAAGTGGAATCTGACAACGGGAAGCTCATCCGATACTGCATTTAATTTAGTGAAGGAAATGTTCGACAATCTGGACATTTTCAATCTGATTTCGAATATTTTGGAGGCTATTTATTACGGCTATCAGGTGATAGAAATTATGTGGGAAGAGAAGTCAGGAGGGATGTTCCTACCTTATGAAATTACTGCAAAACCGAATCAGTGGTTCTTTTACGATACAGATGGGAAACTACGTTTTCGTTCGAAAGGTGAACCCCAGGGAGAAATATTACCCGAAAATAAATTCCTGGTACCTCGGCATAATCCAAGTTATGAAAATCCTTATGGTGAGGCACTTCTGAGTAAATGCTACTGGCCGATTACCATAAAAAATCTGGGTTTTCGCTTTTGGATGAATTTTCTGGAAAAATATGGGATGCCGCTCATCATCGGACAATATACTTATCCCCCGACACCGGAGGAATTGGAAGCACTTTCGGACAGGCTGAAAAATCTGGTGGATTCGCAAACTATTGCAGCTCCATCGGATATCACTGTGGACATCAAAGATATTGGGCAGTCAAAGTCTGTCGAAATTTATGCCCAAATAATTAAGCTGGCGAATGCGGAAATATCCAAGGTACTGCTATCCGAAACGCTCACTACCGAAATGGACTCCGGTTCTTATGCTGCATCCGTAACTCACTTCAAGGTGCGGCAGGAATTAATTTTGGGTGATGTGAAAATCGTGGAAAATGTTCTGAATGAATTAATCAAAATGGTTCTGCAAGTGAATGGGCTTTGGGAGGCAAAATCTTATCGTAAAATTGCACCGAAATTTGTGTTGGAGAGATAAAAAAAATCCCGCAGGAATGCGGGATTTTTTTGTAAAGTAATCAAAAAGAATAAATTATGGAATAATCCAGTAAGATAAACTAGAAAGTTTATACAATGTAGTATTATTAGCATTTCCATTATTAGCCCAATCGAAACTAAAAGTACCAGCTGTTGCAACTTCAATTATTCCGTCTAGTTCAATATAACCATTAGTTCCTGTGTTACCCGCAAGTGTGATTGTAGTTCCCATTGCAGTTTGAACAACCAAACTACCAAAAATAGAAGCACTAGGAACCACAAATTTATATAAGTATCTTGTGCTATTTGTTGTTCCAGAGTTTGAAATTCTGTAAATCAAATCTGCAGCAATATTGTCTTGACCATAATAAAGAATTGCTTTAAAACCGTATGTTGTTGAAGCCGATAAAGAGAATTGAAGATCTGGGTCTGCCGTAAGAACATTGCTTGACCGAGATAAATCAGTACTTTTAATTATTGTTGTAATAGGGCTTGGGATGTTTTGCCATGAAGGGAGTGCATTGGATCCATTTGACGTCAAAACTTGACCGGAAGTCCCAACCCCACTTACTTGTTGGAAATTACCTGTAGCAGTTGTCCCTGCAGCAACTAAAGCATAAGGTGTTGCAGTCCCAACTCCTGTTCCGCCATTAGCAACTGCGACTGTGCCGGTTACGTTTAAGGCAGTTCCGGAAACGTTCCCATCCACATCACCTGTTACGTTGCCTGTCAAATTTCCGATGAATGTAGTGCCATAGTATGTTAATCCATAGTATTTTTCAACATAAGCCGAAGCCCAGTAACTACCCATAGTACCTAATGTATAAATTCCACCTGACGTTGGAGAATCTGTGTTGTTATCTAAAGGTACCAAGTGGGTCCTTAGTGTTCCGGGGATATAAACTTCCTCATTTTGATCAAAACCTACCATAATTTTCGGAGATGAGAGTATTAATCTATCGTCAGTGTATGGAGCCCGATTATACGAAATTGTCGCTTCGTCATCAGTTGCACCTATGTGAATAGTCTCGCCGCCGAGCCACAGGTTTGCCCAGCGAGCATCAGTTGCACCAATATCGTATGTATCGTTTGCACCCGGCAAGACATTATTCGTTACAGTTACATTAGTGCCATTATCAACTATAGTACTATTTTCTAAGCTCGTTGTTCCCCATTTGGGGATTACATTTGAAGATAAAGAGCCAACTTTCGGGTCGGATTCGGAGAGAGTAACAGTTGCCCAACTTGCATCAGTACCGTCAGTTGTCAAAAACTTGCCGGAATTAGATGCTTGCGTTGGAGCCAGTGCATTGAATGCCGCATTAGCTGTTGTTGCTCCTGTCCCGCCATTGGCGATAGCGACTGTTCCGGTTACGTTTGAGGCGGTACCGGAAACACTACCTGTTACATTTCCTGTTACATTTCCTGTCAAATTACCGGTGAATGTAGTAGCATAAACATTTGCCCAACGCCTTGAAGATGCTCCAATTTCTCTAAGATTATCAACATCAGGAATAATCTGATCACCAAAAGTGACGGCACTTCCGTCATTTGAAAACATTCCGGTAACATAGATATTATCGGATAGAGAACTACCCAATGTAACAGTACCGGAGAAATTAGCATCATTTGCATTGATAGTACCATCCGGCATTATAACAAGGTTAGGGGATGGTGCTCCATTGAACATCATAAAATAAGCACCATTAAGTGGTCCTTCTGTTTCATTATACATTAAGTAGGCACCTTTTGGTGTTGTTTGATTATATTCACCCGCTCCTACCATCCATGCAGAAAAGGTACCTAAAACATCATCATAGGTCATCATTGCTCTATTTTCAGAAGAAGAATTTCTAACAAAGACTGAGCCATCTGAGATTATATCATTAAAAGTCCAAGTAGGAGTAATAGTGGTTGGATTTGTATTCTTTGCGGCTAGCCATACGGGGTCGGTCTCTATTCCAGATGGTGACACCCAAGCAGGTTCACCGTTCACAATAGTTAATATCTTTCCATCATTAGCCGGTGTTGGATAGCTTCTCATAATCTGTCCATCAGAAGCAACATACATATTTGGTGCACTAGTAGAAGTTGCTGCATAAGCAGCATCACTATAAAGTCGTGTAACAGCATTACTGCCTAAAGTGACTGAATAATTACCATGACCAACAGCATTTGTTCCAATCACAGTTTCGTTCGTATTATCTATTGCACTGGCTTTAGTATTAAAGCCTATATATACTCCTCCGGAACCTGATGAATTAAGAGTTAATCCACTTCCAATATATCTACCTGCTTGATAACCAATTGCAGTATTAATACCACCGGCAGATAGACTCTGATAACCAAATGAAGTATTCCCATTTGAAGATAAATTTAAATCTGAAGATATGTATCCAGCTTCGTTATTATTCACCTTAAATACCAAGCCATTATTATCGGTTGTTCCAATGAAATCAGTGCCGGGTGTTGTTCCGGAATTACCTGTTTTATTCCAAGTTGGTAAAGTAATATTTGCAGTACCATCAAATGGAACACCGTTAATATCCCGTGCTGTCTGCAATGATGTCGCTGTTGCGGCATTGCCGGACAATGAACCGCTAAATCCGGTAGCTGTTAATGTGCCATTTAGAGTAGTATTTCCATTTTTCAGCATGACGAGAGCGTCAGAACGAGATTCCTCCCAAAGTCCGTTACCAATAACAAAAAGTCTATCAGTTGGTACATATTCAGCAGAATCACCTGCTCCAACTGTTGCATAAATTCCAATCACAGTTTCACCAAATGATTGTGCAGTGTTTCCCATGCCGCCGCTTACTGTAGAAACACTTCCGGATGCAGTGTTTCCACCGCCACCACTTACCACGGAACCGGCTCCTGATGCAGTGTTTTGAAGACCGCCGCCTATTGTGGAATAATTACCAGTGGAGTTGTTTGTACTACCTCCGCTTACTGTAGAAGCAATTCCAGATGCAGTATTTCCACCACCACCGCCTATTGTAGTCATCTGATTAGATGCAGTGTTTAGAATACCGCCGCCTATTGTGGTTTGATTCCCGGAGGTGATGTTTGATTGACCACCGCTTACTGTAGTAGAATTTCCTGACGCAGTGTTTCCGAAACCGCCGCCCACTGTGGTACTTGTGCCTGATGCTGTGTTTAGTGTACCGCCGCTCACTGTGGCAACAGCACCAGATGCTGTGTTTCTTTGACCACCACTTAATGTAGACCAATCACCTGACCCTACTTGTTGGACAGAATCACGATATATTTGCATATCTACTGCATATTGTCCTCTGGCATTACCTTCGGGTATTGTTAAAAATCCTGACATTACTGTTATGCCTGTTTCTCTGTATATTGCCTGATTTGTGTTCATTCTCAATGACTGCTCTAATGTGCCGTCATTCCGGACATCTAAGTGCAGGTCTTTATCATCTGTTGTTCCAATGAAATTTGTTCCGGGTGTTGTACCGGAATTTCCGGTTAAGCCCCAGCCGGCAGGAGGTATGTCTCCCCAAGCAGGTTCACCGTTCACAATAGTTAATATCTTTCCATCATTAGCCGGTGTTGGATAGCTTCTCATA
>MHAC01000038.1 GCA_001804565.1 Ignavibacteria bacterium GWF2_33_9
ACTCAGTCCTTATAAAACTTTTTTTAACGTCCAACTTTTTGGGGTCAGATCACATGCTACGTCTCCAATTGAATATACGTAGAGACAGGTCTGAGACCTGTCTCTACAAACATAAATTTGTCCAGCAGGTACAGGGATGTATTTCCTTTGTGCCGGAAGTGAATTGTATAAGTTTATGGTTGTGAGATAAGCAACTTATAAAAAAATAATACTTTCAATCCATCCTTATCAAAAAATGTGTTAATTTTGAATATTATTTATTTTGCAAATTCAAATTATGGAGAATTTTGATGGAAAGAGCTTATAATTTTAGTGCCGGACCGGCTGTATTACCTATGGAAGTATTGGAAGCAACAGCGCAAGCTTCGCTAAACTTCAATGGACTTGGTATGTCAATTATGGAAATGAGCCACCGCTCTAAAGAATATGATGTAGTAATTAAAGAAGCACAAGCAGATGCCCTGAAGATTATGAATCTATCAGCAGATGAATATGAAGTGCTTTTCCTTGGTGGTGGTGCAAGTACTCAATTTTTAATGATTCCTTATAATTTCCTCAAAACACAAGCTGATTATTTACATACTGGTGTTTGGGCAGGAAAAGCTATAAAAGAAGCTGAAAAAATCGGTAAGGTGAATGTGATTGCAAGTTCCAAAGATACTACTTTCAATTATATTCCAAAAGATTTTGTAATTACGCCCGATGCTGATTACGTGCATATTACAACAAATAATACAATTTACGGAACAGAATTCAGAAAAGATTTGGAAGTAGGCAATGTTCCTTTCTTTGCAGATATGTCTTCAGATATGTTTGCAGTACAGCGTGATTTCAGCAAATATGACCTGATTTATGCAGGTGCTCAAAAGAATATCGGACCGGCAGGTGTAACTTTGGTTGTAATCAAAAAATCTTTGATGGAACGCCAAAGAAAAGTAGAAAATATGTTCACTATGTTGGATTACAATACTCATTTGAACAATGAATCAATGTTCAACACTCCTCCTTGCTTGCCAATTTATGTTGTTGGCCAGACTTTCAAATGGATTTTGAAAAACGGATTGGATGCTATTGAAGCAAATAATATCAAAAAAGCAGCAGTGCTTTACGATTTTATGGATGCAAGCAACGGATATTATGCTCCTACAGTGAAAAATCATGAAGACCGTTCATTGATGAATGTCTGCTTCAATTTAGCAACTCCTGAACTGGAAGCCAAATTCATAGCTGATGCAAAAGCTGCATATAATATGACAAATCTTAAAGGACACAGAAGTGTGGGTGGAGTTCGTGCATCAATCTATAATGCTGCTCCAATCGAATGGGTAGAAACATTAGTTAAATTCATGGAAAAATTCCAAAAGGAAAACTAGGTGAATAATTAAGATAAAAAAAAGACTTCCTTCAGGAGGTCTTTTTTTTTTGATACATCCAATTTCAATACTTTTACATATATCTTGAAATTTTGCTTTCCTGCTTTATGAAATTAGGTTTATATTCAACGGGTTCTCTTCCGAAGCAAACCCCCAGATTTTCATGGAAAGCAACTTCATCCAAATCTACAAATCTTTGAACAATTGCTTCTTTAGTTGGTAAGTATTTGATGTTACTGCCTTCAATCCCAGCAACAGTTACACCGAAAATATCATTCACCAGCAATTGGACGGCTGCTCCGCCAACCTGTTTGCCGAAATTAACATCATATGAGCTGGACTGACCTGAACGAACCAAATGACCGAGTGTTACTTCACGAATTTCAGGGAATTGATAAATATTTTCAACGAAAATTCCTTCTTCGGTCAATATTTCCTTCCAGTCAGGGTCCTGATTCATATAATGTTCCAATTGAGAGCGAACAAATTTGCCTGCTCCTGCTAATCTTGCATGTCCGAAAGAATCAACTCCTGCTGAAGATTCAGTGAAATACGAACCTTTCTTGTCGGTAAGACCTTCTGCCGCTACAATCATATATGTTGAACGCTTAACGTCACTTGCACGTAGTCTGCGGAAATAAGTTTCTTTGAAGTGTTTGTAAACAATTTCGAAATCTACTCCAACTTCCGGAATGAGAATAGCATCTGCATCTGCTCCAATTCCTCCACGAAATGCTGTATGCCCGGCATAACGACCGAAAACTTCGATAATCAGCACACGATTATGAGTAATCGCTGTTGTGTGCAAGTCATTAGTAAATCTGGATATACGGTTAATGGTGGAATCTCCGCCTACAGAATATGTCTGCAAGTCCAAATCCATTGTCTTCGGCAAATGTATGCACTTAATTCCTTGATTAAGCAAATCTACTACAACCGAGCCTGTATCGTCTCCACCTGCAATCACTAGTCCATCAATATTTTGTTTTGCAAGTCCTTTTTTGATTCTGTCATATTTTCCTTCATCTTTGATTTTACTGATTTTTACACGGGAATGACCTGCATTCGAGCCTGAATCAATTGCCTTAATTTGCTCAATCCGATTTGTGTCGAGAGTAACCAAATTCAGATTTTCTATATTATATAAACCTGCATAACCATTTGGGATTATTACCGCTTCCACACCAAGTTTGT
The DNA here is from genome assembly GCA_001804565.1 of Ignavibacteria bacterium GWF2_33_9. Taxonomy (GTDB): domain Bacteria; phylum Bacteroidota; class Ignavibacteria; order Kapaibacteriales; family UBA2268; genus GWF2-33-9. The sequence goes on from MHAC01000038.1 coordinate 2,568, forward strand.
TTGCCATTTTTGCGGCACCAATAATCACGGCATTCAATCCGCCGCAATCTCCACCGGAAGTTATAATACCAATTTTTTTCATTTATTTATCCTGATTTTGTGATATTTTACTTTCTGTAATTTCTTTCAGATAGCCTAATTGATATAGCAATTCCATCACATTATCAATTGCATTTTCTGTGTCTGTATCGAACTTATATTTTATGAAGCCATCTCTTTTGTATGTAGTATGAGTTTTTACTATATTTTCATTCACAAGAGATTGATCTTTAAGCTCATCGCTAGCAATTTCATTAATAATTTTAGCATAAAGTTCAGCATCATGACCTTTCTTAGCAACCCAAAAACCAAGCGGGAGCTCATATTCAGCAGCATCGTGCCATTCTTCGCATAAATCTAAGTGATTTTGATTTCCTTCAATCTTTTCATCTGTTAAAATTGCATCAAACTTATGAAAATCATTTGCAGCATTTTCATAAGTATCAGTAATAATCTCAAAATTATACTTTTCCGATAATACGATCTTTGTTATTAATGAGATATATTTTTCGTTTTCTTTAATGCCAAGATTGTGAATATTTACTAAATTTTTGGAGAAATATATATGTTCAAGATCTGTGAAATTAACACCACTTAAACAAGTTGTTGGTATAAGTTCAAATTCATCTGATAAAAGCGATTTGCCATAATTCAAAGGATTCAAAAGTGCTATATCAATTTGATCATTAACAAGTAACTTTTCAATTTCTGTTTCACTTGTCTGCATTAGCTCTAGTCCGTATTCTGAAGCTTTATTAGAGAAATTATCAATTAGAATTTTGAAATAATTTTTATTGGGAACTGCAATTTTAATCATATACAAAATATTAAATTACACATAATTACAAAATTAAGAATTTATGTGAATTGAATTTAAATAATTGTTAAATCTGTGGGTGATATCTTGATATTTTTGTAAGGAATGAGCAATTGTTTTCCTAAATTTACATTGAAAAAAGAATTTATTTCATTAAAATGAACAATATTCTAAGGGTTTGAATTTAAAATTCAGAGTGTAAGACACAACTATAATTTTTTTTATAACTTTCCAGCATAATTTTAAAATTTAGAAAATTAACAAGGGTAAGAATATTTCTGTATTTTTGTTAAATTTAGGAGTAATAGCATTTTCGTAATTATAATTCGCATTTCCCACAGCAATAACTTAAATGAGAATAACAGAAAAGAGAGACACATTCAGGATGCGTCTCTCTTTTACTTTATCACCAATCTATTCTGATAATTCGAAACTTTCTTTACATTCCGGACATTTCATATATTTTTCCCATTCATCACCTTTTTTGCGGAAATGGAATTCAATATAGTAATGGTCGCATTTTGAGCATTTTTGATTTACGGGTTCATAATTTGTGAGATAATCACAATTTGGATAATTTGAACAGGACCAGAATTTCTTTTTCCTTTTTGTTGAAAATCTTTCAACTAAATGACCTTCGTGGCATTTTGGACAAGTAACATTTGATGGAATAGGTAATATTCCTTTACAAGTAGGATAATCCACACAGCCGAGGAAACGACCATAACGTCCTTCACGAATATACATATCTTTGCTGCATTCCGGACATTTTTGGCCGGGATATATTTCCGGTTGTTTCTTATCTTCAACAACTGCTTTTTGTATTTTTGGTAAAGGCTGAGTATGAGTACATGTTGGATAATTCGAACATCCCAGGAATCGGCCCCTTCTGCTTACACGTATAACCAGCGGGGAACCACATTCCGGACATTTCATTTCCGAATTTTCATTATGGACCTTCTCTGCTGTCTGTAATGTATTCGCAAAAGGTATGTAAAAGTCATTCATCACTTCCAAATATTGTTTTGACCCAGCTGCAATAATGTCTAATTCTTCTTCCATTCTTGCAGTGAAACTCACATTGAATATTTTATCAAAATGTCTTATCAATACTTCATTTACATCAAATCCAAGTTCAGTTGGGCGGAACGCTTTGTTTTCTAATGATACGTATTCTCTATCCACAATAGTGGAAACAATTGACGCATATGTAGAAGGTCTTCCGATTCCTTGATTATCCAGTTCTTTAATTAAACTAGATTGATTGAATCTTGATGGAGGTTTTGTAAATGCTTGTTTATTGTTTGAATTATCAAGAAGGAATTTATCACCTTCCTTTATTCCCTGAGGTATAACAGAAGTACCATTCTCATCGTCACTTGCATCCTCATCTTTTCCTTCTTCGTAAACTTTTAAATAACCGTCAAAGACAATTGAGGAACCGGTAATTCTGAATAATAAATCCAGTGCAGACAAATCAATAGAAGTTTGTTCAATATCAGCAAATGCCATTTGAGATGCAACAAATCTTTGGAAAATTAATCTAAAAAGTGAAAATTCATCATTCGATAAATACGATTTTAATTCTTCAAAGCTATATGCTAAACTAGTTGGTCTGATTGCTTCGTGAGCATCTTGAACATTCGAAGATTTTGTTGAGTACTGATGAGGTGAATCTGGCAAAAATTCATTACCATATGTACTTTTAATATAATCATGTAAAGCACTTTGTGCTTCAGGGCTAATTCTAACAGAATCAGTTCTCATATACGTGATAAGACCAACCGCACCTTCTTTGCCGATTACAACACCTTCGTATAATTTCTGAGCAATCTGCATTGTTTTCTTATTGGTAAAACCTAATTTTCTGGATGCTTCTTGTTGCAATGTAGATGTTGTGAAAGGAGGTTCCGGTTTACGTTTCAAACTCTTGATTTGTTTTTTGGAAACAAAATATTCATTTATACCTTTTATCTTATTCAATAAAGCATTTGCTTTGTTTTCATCTTTGATATAATGTTGTTCAATTAATTTTTGCAAAATTTGATTAGTTTCTTGTTCAGTTTTGCCTTTTTTTGAACCTTCAGGTTTTTTGATTAATTTATTTTCAAAACCTATTAATTGAGTTTTTAATTTAAAATTTTCATGATTTTTGAACTCAGCAAAAATATTCCAATACTCAATAGGATCAAAATCAAGTATTTCCATTTCTCGTTCACAAATCATACGAAGTGCAACAGATTGAACACGTCCTGCAGAAAGAACAGCAGTAGTTTTGCCAATCATAGCATTGGAAAGGAAAGGGGACACCTTAAAACCAATGATTCTATCCATTACTCTACGAGCTTGCTGACTCATAAATAAATCATCGTCAATATTTCGGATTTCTTCCAAACCTTTCTTGATACCTGATTTAGTGATTTCATTAAATATAACTCTTTTAATATTTGAGTTAACTTTGTTGATTTCACCTGCAATATGGTAAGCAATTGCTTCACCTTCACGGTCCGGGTCGGTTGCAATCAATACTTCTTTGGAAGTTTTAGCTTTTGTCTTCAAAACCTTAATAACCGGAGCTTTGCCTTTAATTGTCTGATAAGTAGGTGTAAACTTATTCTCTATATCCACGCCTAATTTGAAATTTGATAAATCTTTTATATGTCCAACGCTAGCTTCAACAACGTATTTGCTGCCAAGATACTTATTTATAGTCTTTGCCTTGGAAGGACTTTCCACAACAACAAGAATCTTGTCGCTTTTTTTTGAACTGCTTTTAGTAATACTTTTCTGAGTTTTCATAAAAAATTTGCTTTAATTAAGATTTCAAAATTAATATTAATTATATAATAATATACAAAATTGATAAAAAAAGTTAAAAAAATCACTTTTTTCAACTTTAATTCTAAAAAAACAATCTAATTTCTGATATATTATTAATTAAACGGGAGGAGTTTGGGATAATCCTGTCCAAGTATAACAGTTGTTCTTACATACAAAGTAGAATCAATTTGAGTAACGACTATTGGATTTTTGATACCCAGTGCTTTTGCAACTTTCTTTGCAGATGCATAATCTCCAACTCTGTCAATAATCTGAGTGGTATTCTGAATTTCTTTGAAATTACCAACTTCTACAACGTCAAAATCCCTCATTCTCATAAATGTACGGACTTTATTTGCTAAACCCTGAATTTGAGTAGAATTCAAAATACTAACTTGTATAACTTCCTGATTATTTATCTTTTCAATATTATCTTCCAATGAAGAATTTACTGGCGGAGTTATTAAAACTCGATTGGTGAATGATAAAAATAAGATACTTACAAAAATAATAAGTATAGTAATAATCGAATTAAATCCAATTTTTACAAGTTTTTCCCATTTTTCTTGCAATTTTTCTCTGATATTTTGAATATTGTAATTCATTTTTCCCCCGAAACATAAATTTTATACTTAACACTAGCAAAATTTATGCCGAAATAAATATCGTTTTCCGAAACTTAATAAGTATTAAAAACGTAATAAAATATATAATAATTTTAAACATTAATATGGTGCTTTAAATGAAAAATATTTTTTCTTTTATTATTGTAGTACTCTTTTCTCTATATCAAACGAATGCACAAGATGAAACCCGTCTGATGAAATTTCCAAATGCTAACCAAAGTGAAATCACTTTTTCATATGCAGGAGATATTTTTACTGTACCGATTGCCGGTGGTATTGCTCGGAGAATTACATCCGGAAACGGAATTGATTTGTTTCCCAGATTCAGTCCTGACGGGGAATGGATCGCCTTTTCCGGCAATTATGATGGTAATCAGGAAGTCTATATTGTTCCTTCAGTAGGTGGAACTCCAAAACGATTAACTTATAGCTCGGATATTGGCAAAATGCCGGAAAGAATGGGACCGGATAAAATCATAATGCAGTGGGGCTGGGATAGCAAACACATCCTGTACCGTGGTCGCCAAGATTCCTGGAATTCATTAGTTGGTAATGGTTATATGGTTAATATTGACGGAAGTTTACCCGTAGAACTTCCATTACCACGCATGGGTTTTTTTTCTTTACCACCATCAGGTGATATGATTGTATTTAATAGAATTTTCAGAGAATTTCGTACATGGAAAAGATATAGTGGGGGGCAAAGTGATGATATCTGGATTTATACTGGTGATAATAAAACAGAAAACATAACTAATAATCCGGCACAAGACATTATTCCTATGGCTTTTGGTAGAAATGTGTATTTCCTTTCTGATAGAGACAGAACTATGAATTTGTTCGTATATAATCTGGATTCGAAGGAAACACGTAAACTTACTAACTTTACTGAATATGATGTGAAATTTCCTTCATTAAATCTTTTTTATATTGCCTTCACTAATGGTGGTTATATTTATACAATGGATTTAAAAACAGAAGAAGTGAAAAAAGTAAATGTAATTATCAATGAGGATTTCCCAAATACTCGTCCAGCAATAACAAACGTTTCCAAGAATATTGAGAATTCGGAAATCTCTCCTGATGGAAAATTTGGATTATTCGCTGCTAGAGGAGAAATTTTTGTTGTTCCTGCCGAAAAAGGTAACATCATTAACCTTACTAATTCAATTGGAGTTCATGACAGAAATCCGAAGTGGTCACCAAATGGTAAATGGATTTCCTTTATTTCAGATAAATCCGGTGAAGATGAAATTTACCTGATTAAGCCGGATGGTTCTGCATTAACACAATTAACAAATGATGCTAAATCATACAGATGGGAAACTGAATGGTCACCAGATAGTAAATATCTATTGAATTCAGATAAATTGATGAATTTGTACTTAATTGATGTTGCTACTAAAGTGAGCAAAGTAATTGCACATTCAACAACATGGGAAATAAGAGATTTTTCATTCTCATCAGACTCAAAATGGATAACTTATTCAGATTCCAAGAAAAATGATTTATCACAGGTATTTTTGTATTCAATTGCCGATGGAAAAACTACAGCTGTTACAAGTGAATTCTTTGATTCTAGTCAACCTGTATGGGACCCAGAAGGAAAATATCTCTTCTTCGTTTCAGGAAGGAATTTCCAAGGGAAAACCGGCAATTTTGAATACAATTACATGTTTGAAGATATGCAAAATATTTTTGGAGTAACTCTCTCGGAAAGCACTTCAAATCCATTTGTAACATACGAAACAGATTTGAAGGTGGAGGATGATAAAGTAATTACTGATGATATACCAAAGAAAAAATCAAAAAAGAATAAAGATGAAGTAGAAGAAAATTCATTGAAAATTGATTTGAATAATCTTTCAGAAAGAATTTTTGAAATTCCAAGTCCAAGCGGTAACTATTATGGATTCTATGTTTTTGATAATAAATTATACTATGCTCGTTCTTCTGCAGCTTCCGGTTCGAAATTATACACATTCGATTTCGAAAAGAAGGAAGAAAGTGAAATTGGGGATGCACGTAATTACAGAATTTCAACTGATGGAAAATCAATTTTGTTCGCAAAAGGTCAAGATTATTATATAACAAAATTGAGTTCCAAAATTGACACAAAGGAAGGGAAGCTGAATTTCGAAAAAATGGAAGTGCTTCTTAACAGAAAAGCTGAATGGGAGCAAATTTTCAATGAAGCATGGCGACAATTCAAATATTTCTTCTATGACCCTAATATGCATGGAGTAGATTGGAATAAAATCAAAGAAAGGTATGTGCAATTAGTTCCATACGTAAATCATAGAGTTGACCTTACATATTTGATTGGTGAAATGATCGGTGAATTAGATGTGGGACATGCTTATGTAAGTGGTGGAGATATGCCTGCAGTGGACGAGGTGAAAATTGGTTTACTCGGTGCAAGATTTACACATGACGAGAATACTGGATTTTACAAAATCAGCAAAATATATGAAGGAAGAAATTGGGATGAAAAAACTCGTTCTCCACTTACCGAACCCGGTATTGATGTTAAAGTTGGTGATTTTCTCATAGCAATTGACGATATCCCTCTTTCAAAAACTAATACTCCATTTGCTGCTTTGAACAACAAAGCAAATGAATATGTTAAGCTCACTTACAATACTTCTGCCAGTAAAGACGGGGCAAAGGAAGTATGGGTGAAAACAATTGACAATGAAGCAAACTTAATGTATTTTAACTGGGTTGAACACAACAGAAAATATGTAGAAAAAGCGACAAATGGCAGAATCGGTTATATACATATACCAGACATGGGATTTGGTAATGGTTTACTGGAATTTGTTAAGTATTTTTACCCTCAGTTAGATAAAGAAGGTTTGATTATAGACGACAGATATAATGGGGGTGGAAACGTTTCTTCTATGATTGCAGAAAGACTGCGTAGAGAAGTTGCTGTGGCACGTCATGCACGTAATCAGGAAGTAATTGGTACAACTCCTGGAGCAGTAATGCCCGGACCATTTGTTTGCTTAGTTAATCAACAATCTATGTCGGATGGGGATTTATTTCCATATCAGTTCAGGAAATATGGTTTAGGGAAAATTATTGGTATGCGTACTTGGGGGGGAGTGATTGGTATTAGAGGTTCACTTCCTTTCACAGATGGTTCAAATTTGCATAAACCTGAATTTGCTAATTTTGGACCTGATGGAACATGGATACTGGAAGATGAAGGAATTACTCCGGATATTATTATCGAAAATGATCCTGCTAAAGAATGGGAAGGAATTGATGAACAATTGGATAAAGCAATTGAGGTAATTTTGGAAGAAGTGAAGACTAATCAAAAACAGCAAGTTCCAAAAACTACTCCACCATTTCCGATTAGATAAGTTATTGGTAATTTAAAATTGAATTATAGAGACGTAGTTGTTTGCACACCACCCCAATAGTTTTTGTCTAACTTTTGGGGTGCTGTTCAGAGCTTTGATTAAATCTTAATAAATTACCTTACCATTTCCCCTCTCCGAATAGATAAGAAGTTGGATTAGAAAAAAAAGAATATATATTAAAGAGAATTAAATAGAGAGCATAATTAGAAATAAGAGTAAATCTAGTTATTATTTTTCAATATATAAGTTAAATGTCTTAATACTTATTTGATTTTGAATTGTAATAAAATATAAATTAGAATTGAAAATTCTTCGAGGGATAGCAATACTCATAGTCTTTTCCTGATATTTGTTACTCCAAACTTTTCTACCTAAAATATCATAAACAATAAGTATAGCTTGTTCAATTGGAGTATTGAAGTTAATTATTACCACATCAGGCAGAATCAAACTGTTTTGAATAGAATTGTTTAAAGTGTCTGATTTGAAAACTAAAGGAACTTCACATTTTGAATCAGAAGCATAAACTGAAGGCAATAATTCTGAATGCATAGGAATCTCCATATTCACACATATATCTTCAATAATCAAAGTATCATTATAAACATCCTGATAAATTGGAAATTGAGGGAAAAATATAATTTCTACTTTCGCTGAGTCTTTTGCAGGAATAATTATTGGTAATTGTGACTGAGGTATTGAGAAATTTGTGTTATGCATTAACTTAATATTATTTAGAACAATATCTGTTGATGAATTATTATAAAGTGTAACAAAATTAGTTGACTTTTGGGAAAATTCAACGGGAGCAAACTGCAATATATCCGGAGGATTAGCACTAATGCTATTTCCTTTAACAGGTCCTAAATAATCGTCAATCATTTTGGAGTTTCCCTCATTATCAAGAATTTCAATTCGATAATGTGCTATGTTTTGATTATTTATTAAAGTAATATGAATATAACATGAATCAGAATCAATTGAATAATTTATGTTACAATTATCGCTAATATAGATAAGGACAGACTTAATCCCCGAAATCGGATCACCAAGGTCTTTGATATAGTATTTTCTTTCAATATTGCATATATCATTTTCTGCACTGGTAATTTTAGGTGCCAGTGTATCTTTTTTGGGAGATACAAAATTAGTTCCAAACACAGCAATGAAACCATCATAATTCTTTAAATCTCTATTTGTTTTGTATGAATTTAGTATTGGATAATCTGCACTTATAGTGCTGCCACATATTATTAGTGTTGAATCATTTATTTTTCGAAAATTACCAATATTGTCAATATTAGAACCACCGAAATAAGAACCAGTAGTTAATTCAAAGTTTTTCGTAAGTTCAGCATAAAAAATATCTGTATTGCCAAGTGGAGTAGCAGAAAATATTGGATTTTTAGTCGGTAAATTTGTACTATTTGTTTTGAATGTAAAGTTAATATTACCAAAATTATCAATTTGAATAAAACTAAAAATGTATATTAATCCATTATAATCATCGCCATCATTTGCATTTCCACCAAAATAACTGCTGTTTTTCAAAATACCATTTTTATCAAATTTTGATAGATACAAATCTGTTCCTCCATTATTGAAATTTTGTAAGTTTGTATTAATAATAGGAAGATTTGTAGATGTGGTAAAAGTTAATAAATAAATTTCAGAATTTTTATCAACTGTAAGTGAACTTCCATAATCAGCAAGATTTCCCCCTATATATGTGCACCATTTTACAATATGATTTGGATTGAAAGTTGCAATAAATGAATCATATCCCCCATTATTAAATTGTTGAAACGAAGTTGTAGTTGTTGGAAGAGTTTTAGAATTAGAGTAACCAGCTATTATAATTTCACCATTTGGACTAGTTTCTATACAATCCGCTAAGGTTAATGTACTGGAAGAAGTTCCACCGAAAAATGATGAATAAAGAAGAGTCCCATTATTTCTAACTTCCAAAATTGGAGATTCATACAGTTCGTTTAATGTTTTATCAATTGCATCGGTAGTGGTAAGTAAATTTGAACTTGTTGATCGGCCTGTTGACCAAACATTTTGTGTGCTGTCGATTGTTAAATCTACTAAGGCATCATATTCTGAACCACCATAAAGTGTTGAAAATTGAACTTTGCCGAATTCATCAAAGGAAATTAAATATCCATCTGAATTACCTGATAATTTCTTTTGAAATGCATTTGAAGTTACAAAAAAATCACTTGATTTTGTTTCTCCACAAATCCAAATTTTGTCTGAGTTATCTATTTCCATATTAAAAATATAATCAGTTTCACTTCCACCAATTTTGGCAATCCACTTTATCTGATAATTGCTTGCAAATTTTGCAATTACAACATCCATAGAACCAGTCGGAGATTGATTTGGTAGTAAATTATTGAAATTAAGACTATTTGTTGAACCTGAAACAATTATGTTGTCTTCAGAATCAACTTTGACTGATGACAAATAATCTGTGGAATTACCACCAAAAAGTGAACTCCAAATTAACCCTACATTCTGTACTTTATTTTTATTACTGGAGATTGTTGCTTCTTTTAAATAATTATTTAATTGAATATTTACTAAATGAGAGTTGAAGTTTAGTAAGATTTCATTCCCATTGATTGTGACGTCACCTATTTGCCTCTTATTTTTATCCAATAATTTAATTGATTGTGTAAGGATGAATTGGGTGATAGGTTTATTTACATAATCATAAAGGATAAATGTTTTAGCAGAATCATTTTCAATAAAACTAATTTCATCAAACTTATAAAAATATACAATCCGATTCTGTATTATTTTACTAATACCATCTTTGTTTATTGATATTTTTAAATTATCGGAATTGTTTGTTAATATGTATGTGTCAGGATTTCTATCATACAGAAGAAAATATTGAGCATTCACTAGATAGGGAATATATAAAATAATTAAAATTATATAAAAATATTTTTTCATAGTAATTAATAAATTACTACAAATTTACAAATTATTAATTTATTCTTTATGTTGCAGGAAGAAAAAGTTAATTTTTTTATTTTCTAATCTTTCCCATCTTCACTCTTGCTTTTTCCAAATCTTTTGGTGTATCAATTGCAAGAAGTTCATACGATGTTTCAAAGCAGATGTATTTTGCTTCATCTTCCATTAGTCGAAGTTGTTCGAGCTTTTCAATTTTTTCCAGATTGGATTGAGGTAATCCTACGAAACGATTGAGGGAGTGTGTTTTGTAGGCATATATTCCAATATGCTTCCAATAAGTAGCATTATTTACCCATTTTTCCTGTGGAATATCTCGTAAATAGGGGATTGGTGAACGTGAAAAGTATAGTGCATAGTTATTTTCAGCAAGAACTGCTTTCACCACAGAAGGATTGAAGATATCTTCATTATCCTGAATTTTGGTTACAACTGTGGCAACATCAAAATCTTTGCCTGAAATATATGCCAGAAAATCGTCCAGCATTTGTGATTGAATAAAAGGTTCATCACCCTGCACGTTGAGAATAATATCAGCATCTTGATTTGATAATTTATATGCCGAATGAATCCTGTCTGTACCACTTGGCAAATCCGGTGATGTGAGAATACAATCTGCACCGAATGATTTGCACTCATCCATAATTTCCTGGGAATCCGTGGCAATAATAACGTTATCAATGAATTTTGCAGATGAAACAGCTTCATATACCCATTGTATCATTGGTTTGCCGCAAATGTCTGCCAAAGGTTTTCTTGGAAGCCTTATTGATGATATTCTAGAAGGTATAATTGCTATAATTTTCATGATTTATTTACTTAGCTTTTGGAGGTGTCCAGCCTTTTCTTTCCCATTTTGTTAATTCAATTAAAACTTTACCAACATATACATTCATATATGCTTTAAGAGGAATTCTTGCCTCATCGTCAGTGAACCACCCTTCAAAACTTCCGGTTAGCCCATAAATTCCCTTCCAATCCGTAGTCCCATCCAAATACAGAGTTTTTGCAGGATAATTAATTGCATCTATTTTGATTGGTTCCCCTTTACCTCGAAAATTGATTTTAGTATTAAAAATGCCATCAATGAATGTTGGAACCAATACAGTTTTTTTCATATTGGCGTATTGTCGAGCAAAAAAGAAGAGTGAACATCCATCATTGATTTTTTTTGTTAAATCAAAAACATCATTTGTAATCATGCTGTCGTTCAGCCAATGACGGTTTGTAATTTTCTTCTTTTCATAATCGAAAGTAATTTTATTATAATCCCATCCTTCATCCCATTTAACTTTTCCAATAAAGAAATGCGAAAATGCGATAGATCTGTCCATCCAAGAATTATATACTGCATGTAAATCCAAAAAGGGTATACCGTTATATGAATCCATTTTTGCTTTTGCATTAAAACATACTTTTCCTGAAGAAATAGTGTCAGTGCCAATAGAAGTAACAGTTATTTTCCCAAGTTTGATGCCTATAAACGATACTTCATATTCTAGGTATTCATTTGGAGTGAAAATCGTTTGTGCATTAAGAATGATGAAATTTGATATAAGAAGAATTATAATTAGTGTAAATAATTTCATATTTTAGATTTTTCAATTTTTATTATAAAATTGACTATATTCCATACAAAAAATTGTAACTTAATTTTTATAATGAATTATATAGAAAAAATAAGAATATTTTAGTAAATTTGAAAATAAATTAAAAATAAATTAAGAAGATTAATTAATGAAAATACTTGTAATAGGCTCTGGCGGTAGAGAACATGCAATTGTAAAAAGATTGTCAGAAGATGATAAAGTTAAAATTTATGCTGCACCCGGTAATCCCGGAATATTTATGTTAGCAGAAAAAGCTAAAATCAATACTTCAGAATTCGAAGAAATAAAGAATTTTGTTTTAGAAAATCAAATTGATTTTGTGTTTGTAGGTCCGGAACAACCTCTTGCAGATGGAATTGCTGATTACTTGTATGCTTCGAATATTCCTGTATTTGGCCCATCCAAGTCTGCTGCAGAAATTGAATCCTCTAAATCTTTCGCTAAGAATCTGATGCAGAAATATAATATACCAACTGCAAAATTCTGTACATTTAGTAAAGATGAAGTTGATGCTGCAAGAATTTATCTCGAAAATTCAGCTTTTCCGGTAGTGCTAAAAGCAGATGGACTTGCTGCCGGTAAGGGAGTGATAATTTGTAATACAAAGCAGGAAGCTCAAGCTGAACTTGGAAGTATTTTCGAAGGAGCTTTTGGAGAAGCTGGTGATAAAATTGTAATTGAAGAATTTCTAACAGGCGAAGAAGCGAGTATATTTGCTATTACTGATGGTATCGATTATGTATTGCTTTCTTCTGCTCAGGACCATAAAAGAGCTTTCGACAATGACATGGGTAAAAATACAGGTGGTATGGGTGCATATTCTCCAGCCCCAATCGTTACCGAAAAAATGCTCAAGGAAATCGAATCAAGCATAATAGCCCCAACGATTAAGGCTATGGAAGCTGAAGGCAGGAAGTTCGTTGGTTGTTTATATGCCGGATTAATGATTACAGAGACCGGACCAAAAGTTATAGAATTCAATTGCAGATTTGGCGACCCTGAAACTGAGGTTGTACTGAATTTAGTTGAAGGGAACTTTAGCCATTTGATATATTCTGCTGCAAAAGGTAAATTAAATAAAGATGTAGTTTCAATCATACAAAACAAGTATTCTTCCTGTGTTGTATTAGCTTCGGGGGGATATCCTGATTCATATTCGAAGAATTTGGAAATTACTGGATTGGATTCGGTTGCTGACAAAAATACATTTATTTACCATGCAGGCACAAAATTTGAAGAAGGTAAATATTTTACAAATGGTGGTCGAGTGTTATGTGTTTCATCAACAGGAAATACACTGCAAGATTCTCTGAATGCAAATTATAATGCAATAAAAGCGATAAATTTTGAAGGGATGTTTTATAGAAAAGATATTGGTCAGAAAGCATTTAAACATTTGAATTAATATTTATGACAACAAAAGAAGTTGAAATTGTAAATAGAGCAGGAATTCATACTCGACCGGCATCTTTAATTGTAAAAACAGCAGCAAGGTTTAAAAGTGAGATTTATATTGGCAAAGACGGTTACGAAGTGAATGCAAAAAGTATAATCGGAGTTATGACCTTAGCGGCTTCTAAGGGTACAGTATTGTTGATTAAAGCATATGGAGATGACGAATCCGATTGTGTTGATGCGTTAATTGAATTAATTTCTTCAGGTTTTGGGGAGCCATAGAATATGAACGTAGAGAAAATATATCAGGGAACTGCAGATAAGGTTTTAAGAGGAATACCTGCATCTTCAGGAATTGTATTGGGAAGAGCTGTAGTTTTAAGAAACGAAATTTTTGTGGATACACACAAAACTATTCAGAATGAAGAAATTGAATCTGAAATAAAAAGATTTGATATTGCAAAGAAAAACTTGGTTGCTGAATTTGAAGAATCAATTTCGCATATTCCCCCAAATGCAAAAGACCTGAAAGCAATTCTCCAGGCAGATTTAATGATGGTTGAAGATAAATTTATGTATGATTCTATCATCAAATTCATAAAAGAGCTGCATACTGCTGAAGCTGCTTTAGTAATTGTTTTCGACCAGTCAAAGCAATTACTGAAACATTCAACTGATGAACTATTTCGGGAAAGAGTGACTGAGCTTGATAATATTCTGAAAAGGTTTATCATTCATTTAAGCAAAGGTGAAAAACTTTCTGAAATAAGTGAGAATACGATTATTATTGCACAGTCGTTAACTCCATCTGAATTATTAAAACTGATTGAAAAGAAGGTTACTGCAATTGTAACAGAAGTTGGGGGTATTACTTCACACTTGGCAATTCTTACAAGGTCATATTCAATTCCGGCAATTATCAGTTTAAAAAATGCAACCCATGAAATAAGTGCAAATGATGAGATAATTCTTGATGGTTACACAGGTCATTTATTCATCAATCCTGACCTTACATTATATAAATTTTATCGAGAAAAACAGAAAAGAATTGCCGAACATATAAAAGAACTTGGTGAATTAATTGGACTTCCGTGCAAGACGAAAGATGAAAAACCTATTCAACTTTGGTGTAATGCAAATAATATTGATGATGTGAAAAATGCTAAAATAGTTAGTAGTCCGGGACTTGGGCTTGTAAGAACTGAATCATTAATACTATCTTTAAATAGAATTCCAACTGAAAAAGAGCAGTATGATTATTATAAAACTATTGCTGATACTGCTTACCCTATGACTGTTACATTACGTGCTTTTGATATTGGCAGTGACAAGTATGCAGATAATTTGCTAATTCATGAGGATAATCCGGCACTAGGTTTGAGAGGAATTCGATATTTACTAGCTAAAAAGGATGAATTTAAGATACAATTAAGGGCAATACTGAAGGCTTCAAAACATAAGAATATACGACTGATGTTGCCTATGATTACTTCATTGGAAGAAGTTATTCAGACTAAAAAATTACTGGAAGAATGTAAACTTGAATTACTGAATGAAGATGAAACATTCGACCATGATATGTTAGTTGGTATCATGATAGAAACTCCGGCTGCGGCATTGATTGCTGATGATTTATCAAAAATATGCGATTTTTTCAGTTTGGGTACAAATGACCTAACTCAATATTGCTTAGCTGCAGACAGAACGAATGAATCATTGAGTGAATTTTTCAATTCATTCCATCCGGGAGTTCTTAGATTAATGGAATTTACCGTCAATGCTGCTCACAAAAATAATATCCCTGTTGCAGTATGTGGTGAAATGGCAAGTCATCCATTGGCAACATCATTTCTTATTGGAATGGGTGTGGATGAACTGAGTGTTGCTCCTTCATTATTCCTTGAAGTAAAGGAAAAAATATTAGATTCATCATTTAAGCAATGCCAAAAAAATGTCAGCAAGATTTTAAAGACTGCAATGTTGAAAGATATTTATCAATCAATGGATGTATAGTTCTGGAATTATTATGAAAGAAAGAATTGAGGAATTACGCAACTTAATTTCTGAATATGACAGAGAATATTATATAAATCATCGGAGTGTGGTTTCTGATTTTGAATATGACCATTTATATAAAGAACTTCAGAAATTGGAAACCGAATTCCCTGAATTTTATAATGCAAATTCTCCTACCCAAAGGGTTGCAACAGATAAAATTACAGAATTCCGAAATGTCCCGCACGATTTCCCTATGTTGTCTCTTCCGAACACATATACTTTGGAAGAAGTAGATGCATTTGTTGACCGATGCCAAAAGACTTTTCCGGACCAGCAAATCAAGTTCTTTGTAGAACTCAAATTTGATGGTATTTCATTGAGCTTGAGGTATAAGAATAAAAGACTGAATATGTCTCTAACTCGTGGAGACGGAGTTTCCGGAGATGATATTACATTGAATGTCCTGCAAATAAAGGATATTCCGAAAATATTGAATAATATTGAAGAGGATTTACCCGATGAAATTGAAATTCGGGGTGAAGTGATTATGTTCAAGCATTCATTTGCAGAAATTAATAAGAGGCAAATTGCACTTGGACAAAAAACTTATGCTAATCCACGTAACCTTGCATCAGGTACACTTAAGTTACTGGATTCAAATGAAGTATCACAAAGACCACTCAATTTCTTTGCGTATAGTTTATTAATGAATGGTAAAAAGCTTTTTTCATTAGCCAAAAATGCTAAAATAATTGAAGATTTGGGACTCCCCGTTAATTCAAATCATTATTTATGTTCGTCAATTGAAGAAATTTATGATATTATTGCTTCATGGGAAGAAAAACGTGATGAACTGCCTTTTTTCATTGATGGGTTGGTCATTAAAGTAGATTCTGTGTCACAACAAGAAGAAATGGGTTTTGTTAGCCGTTTTCCTCGTTGGGCTATTGCTTATAAATATTCTGCAGAACAAGCAGAAACTAAACTACTTGATATCACTTACCAAGTGGGCAGAACCGGAATTGTATCTCCGGTTGCTGAACTTGAACCTGTGGAACTTTCGCAAACTATAGTCAAACGTGCTACATTACATAACGAAGAATTTATTCGTGACAATGATTTTCGAGTAGGGGATTCTGTGTTCGTTGAAAAAGGCGGCGAAATCATTCCGAAATTGGTTGGTGTGAATTTTGAAAAACGCTCACCCGAATCGCCAGAATTTGTATTCACAAAACTGTGCCCTTGTGAAATTAAATCTGAACTTGTGAAATACGAAGATGAAGCAGGTTGGTATTGTGTACATCCTTTATGTCCTTCACAAATAAGGAAGAAACTAGAACATTTTGCATCCCGCAATGCAATGAATATAGATAATCTTGGAGAAAGATCCATTGATGAATTTGTAACGAGAGGACTTCTTTCGGATTTAAGCAGTATTTTTGAACTTAAACAACATAGAAATGCGATTGCACAAATTGAAGGCTGGGGAGCAAAAAGTATAGATAATTTACTTGAAGGTATTGAAAAATCAAAGGAAAAACCTTTCACAAATGTTCTATTCGGCCTTGGTATCAGATATGTTGGTGAAACAGTTGCCAAGCAATTAGTTAGGGAAATTGGGAATATTGATAAATTAATGTCCTTGACCTTAGAAGAATTGGTGGAATTACCTCAAATTGGAGAAAAGATTGCCAAATCAATTATTAATTATTTTTCTTTAGAGAGTAACCTGGAGTTGATTACAAAATTGAAATCTTTTGGATTAAAATTCGAATTTGAACAGTTCGAAGAAAATCAATCTAAAGTCTTATTTGGTAAAACATTCCTTTTCACCGGTGAATTACAGTCATTCGCCCGACCTGCTGCCACAAAAGAAGTTGAAAGTCTGGGAGGAAAGGTTATCTCCTCAATATCCAAAAAATTATCTTATCTAATTGTAGGAGCAAATCCTGGTTCAAAACTCAAAAAAGCACAGGAATGGGGACTATCAATTTTATATGAAGAAGAATTTATCAAATTACTGGAAGAATCCCGCTCTGGAAATGAAATGGACACCAATGAAGATGTTATTCAAAATGAAAATAAGGCAAATGAAGACTTCGAGCCCAAATCTTTATTCGATTAAAGAAAAATTAGAGGAATTGAAAAGTAATTTTGAGGATTATGAATACTATATTCCTCATCTTTGGCTTGATGAAACTTCAAATACTTCGAATCCTGTTAAGATTAATCCGGTTGAGTATTTCCTCGATAAAATTGAAAAGATCCTTGAAATTTCCAAGCATTATAAGAAAAGTAAATTTCATCTTGAAGATTCGATAATTTACAATTCATTTGTTCGGTTAAATACTGCCTTTGATTATACTCAATTTTCAGCAAATCAAGAACAAAAGGATTATCCTTTTAGATTTTCAGGTTCATTTCTCAAAACAATTGCCTTAATACCTTATTATAAATCGCTTGGCGTTGATTTTCTTTACCTTCTGCCAATAACAAAAATTGGTATAGCAGGCAGAAAAGGAAATATGGGTTCGCCTTATGCCATTCAGAATCACTTCGAATTTGATGAAAATTTGTCAGAGCCATTCTTGGATTTACCGGTTGATGTTCAATTTGCTGCATTGGTGGAAGCTTGCCATTTGGCAGGGATTAAGGTTGTTCTGGAATTTGTTCTCCGGACGGCAAGTCTCGATTCAGATTTAATTCCAGAGCATCCCGATTGGTTCTATTGGATAAAAAGCAATAATGATGGTGCTTTTTATCCACCTTCCTTTGAAGATGATGTGATTGCCGCATTAAAGGAAAACATTGAACGAAAAGATTTTACTGATTTACCATCGCCATCTGAAGATTACAGAAGTAAATTTATGTCGCCTCCGGATAAAATAATTAAAAGAGGGGATTCATATATCGGGCTTTATCCTGATGGGACGGAGGGAATTGTGCCGAATGCTTTTGCGGACTGGCCCCCAGACGATAATCAGCCGCTTTGGAGTGATGTTACTTACTTCAAAATGTTCAGCCATCCGGATTATAACTATATGGCATATAATACAATTAGGATGTATGACGATGAATTAAATCAGAAAAAGTATGCTAATACCGAGCTTTGGGAATATCTCGAAAATGTCGTTCCAAATTATATTGATAAATTTGGTATAGATGGAATAATGCTGGATATGGGTCACGCTCTGCCTGATTTGCTTTTGAAAAGGATTATCGGCAGAATTCGGGCAAAGAAACCTGATTTCTTGCTTTTCGAAGAGAATTTCAACATTTCGGAAGAATCCAAGTTAATTGGCTATGATGCGGTTGTAGGTTACATGCCATTCGATATGCACAGACCTGAGAAACTTTATGAGATTTTCAAAAGGTATGAAGCAAAAGATTTTCCGATAAATTTCTTCGGTACTGCGGAAAATCATAATACTCCAAGAGCCGCTTCCAGATTCAACGATATGAATTACTCCAAAATGACTTACTTGATTAATTGCCTTTTTCCTGCAATTACATTTATTCATAACGGTTTCGAGCTGGGTGAAGTAAAGCCGGTCAATACAGGTCTGGACTTTACTGATGAGGAAATTGAGGAGTACAAACCCGAGGAACTGCCGCTTTTCTCCTATTCCGAACTGAATTGGTTGAATAAAGAGAATATAATTGATTATATAAGAGAAGTAAACCTGTTAAAGGAAACATCAGATTTATCAAAATTAAAGATTGAAAAGACAGAAGAAGGATTAAAAATTATGAATGAAGATTATTTTTTTTTCTTAAAAAATAATAGCGTAAAGTTTTTTTTGTAATTTAGTAATAATAAGTAACAAGAAATCGAATTTAATAATGTTAGTCTATCCTAAAATAGCAGTTAAATCAGATGAGAACATAAAGAGGGCTTATATGCTTATATGCTTATATGCTTATATGCTTATATGCTTATATGCTTATATAGAGACGTTCTACGGATATTTTATTGCATCCGAACCAAAGAAAAATCTGAGCCGAATTCAGATTGTAATTACAGAAAAAATTGTAAACAATACCTCAACAGAATTTCTTTAGAAAATCGTAAGAAATACATTATGGAGAAAGAATTACTCCTCATTGTGTGCCCTTTACATCCGATGTTTCCCAATTAACAATAATTAATTGGTTGTTTTTAACAACTTAAATTAAAGGTTATAAAATGAGATATTTAATAGTGATTTTATTTATATTATTCCTTGGGACAAATATAGTTAAATCAGATTATTTGAATGATTGCCCTACTGGATATACACAAATGATAGTCAATATCCCGATTGCTGATGGTGTTGACACATGTTGGTATGAAGTAATACTTTGTGTTAAATGTGTTTATGGTACATATGGAGGTGGAATTGTCGAAGAAATTATGGTACATGCAATGAGACCTCTCGATACGTTATGTCAACAAGACCCTGATGAAGTGATGAATGATATAGTATCAACGATAAATAACTCATCATGGGTGTATCAAAATATTGTTCCTGATTGCGGATATGGATGGCCTCCTTGTAATGGTATTCCGCCGGTTCCACCATTTCAAATATTTAGAGGAATTAAATGAGAACTTTTCTTTCAATATTAGCAATAGCCATCATATGTATTCAAAATCTATTTTCAGCAAATTGGGAAAGAATAAAGGGGCTTAGTAATACGAACTGGATTTCTGCACTAGAAGTTTATGATTCAACGATATATATTAGCTTGTACGAGCAGTTATTCAAAAGTGAAGATTTTGGGAAATCATGGGAAGAAATATATTATAAAAATGGTATATCATTTCCTTATATATCTAACTTCGGAATTGTAAAAACTGATAATGATTTAATCATACGAACTACAATGAATTCAAATGGTTTTAACGAACAACTCTCATTATCGAAAGATGACGGAATTACTTGGGAAAAAGCAATACAAAATATCGATAACTCCGATATTCATTGGATACAAAAAAGTAAAAATGTTTTATATTCAACATTTGTATCAAAAATAAAGAATACTAACATTGCCATTTTATGTAAATATATTTCAAATACAAATGAGTGGGTGCAAGTTGTAGATTCGATTTCGAGGTTAACAATAAAATTTCAACCCAGAACAGTTTTAAGTTTTAAAAATTCGCTCTTAATAGGCACTAATTATTCACGAGAAAGTATTCTTCAAGGATTTAAATCACCAAATATTTATATATATAATCCAGGAGAACAAGTAATAAAAGCAATCATTGATACCACTACTAACTTGTGGAAATCTAATGTATATTGCTCTATTATTAAGGATAACACACTCTTTATTGGTACGTCTTCAGGTGTATGGAAATCAACAGACGATGGACTTACCTGGCTAAAAAAGAGTGAGGGTTTAAAAGATAAAATTGATACAGTGGAAGTAGATTTGGAAATTCATAAAATTATGGAAAAGGATGGTAATTTATATGCTATTACTACTTATGAAAGATATTATGGGGATTATTATCCTACAAATACGAATCTGGTATTTAGTTCAGACGATGGAGAAAGTTGGCAAATAGCTGAGAATTTTAGGGATGATTGGCCACAAGATATCAAATCAATAAATGATAAACTTATTATTAGTACTTATAATGGTTTATATGAATCAGAGAAAACACTACAGAAAAAAGTAAGTTTATTGAACGATACTTTAACTTCAGGGAATGTTTCGGGTTTTTTCCTTAAGGATGATAAGATATATGTGGCTCCATCAAGCTCTAGGATTTATGTAACTTCAGATTTAGGAAAAAATTGGGAGATATTTAATAATTATCTTCCTAATAATTTATATAAAGCAATAATGTATATGAAAGACAGTATATGCTATGTGTTTTATCAAATGTACAATTCACAATTCTTCTATGTTTCCAAGGATTACGGTAAGACATTTAAGTTAATTGATACTTCGCATGGATTGGGTAGTTCGAAGGTTAATACAATTTATGCTGATGAAAATGAAAACGTTTATCTAGGCACAAAGTACGGACTTTATTATACTACAAATCAAGGTGATAAATGGGAAAAATTCCTTGCACCTGAAATAGACTTTCCTATTACCTCAATCTTGAAAATGGATGAAACTTTCTATGTTGGGGTTGACAAAAAAGGAATTTATAAATCAACCAATAATGGGGTATCTTGGACAAAATTAGTCTTAAACCAAAAAAATACCGAAATTACAATAACAGACATTAAGTACATTAAAAGTAAATTATATATTGGTTCAAATAAGGAAGGAATATTTGTTTCAACAGATTTTGGTGCAACTTGGGAAAAGAAAAATTCGGGTTATCCTGAAACATGCTATACTGTGGGTATAGTTCAATATGGAGATTATATATTTGCAGGAACATCAACTTATGGTTCAGTCTTCTATACAACAAATGAAGGCGAAAGCTGGGAACCATGCGTGAAAGGATATTCTGGTTACAAAATGAACCAAATGGGAATTGAAGGCGACTATTTATATGTTGCAACATCAACAGGACTTTACAGATTGAACGTAAAGGTTTGGATTAACGGAGTTGATGAAATTGAGAAAAGAGATTATTTCTATTCATATGACTTATATCCCAATCCGGCTCATGAAAGAGTGACGGCAAAAATTTACTGGGATACCAGACTTGATATAAATTCAGCTCAAATTGGAATTTACGATATATATGGTAATCAAATAGAAGCCCGGGAAAATATAGAAATTGTACAGGAAAGCGATTGGAGCGGTAAACTCACGTGGAATTGTGCTGGAGTTCCTTTCGGTACTTATTTTATCAGAATAGATTATGGAACTGAAACAAGAGTGATAAAATTTATTAAGATTTAACCAATCCTTCCGCATTTCTTTTAAGCCCTTTAAGT
Source organism: Ignavibacteria bacterium GWF2_33_9 (assembly GCA_001804565.1). Classification (GTDB taxonomy): domain Bacteria; phylum Bacteroidota; class Ignavibacteria; order Kapaibacteriales; family UBA2268; genus GWF2-33-9. Next base: position 25,128 of record MHAC01000038.1, read on the forward strand.
TTTGCTCTTTTTATTGCAGATTTTGCAAATTTGGCTGAGAATTCCTCTTGCTCCATTTGCATTATGGTTTCGAGCTGGGTGAAGGAAAACCGGTCAATACCGGGCTGGACTTTACGGATGAGGAAATTGAAAAGTATAAACCTGAAGAACTTCCTCTTTTCTACTATTCCGAACTGAATTGGTTGAATAAGGAGAATATTATTGATTTTATTAGGGAAGCGAATCAGTTAAAGGATAAATCGGATTTATCAGAATTAAGGATAGAAAAGACAGAAGAAGGAATATTGGTGAAATTTGGTGAGTTTATTTATAAATTGAATGAAAAAGTAATAAAATAACCTTTTTTTTGTAATTTTGAATAAAGCGATTATAATTATAAATTCAAATCAATGAATATTAATTTAAAAAGATTTATTACTATTTGTTTAATGGTTGCATTTTGCTTCGTTATGGCTGATAAGATGTTCGCTGAGACATCGAATTGGGCGAAGTATTCTAATAAACATTATAATATTTCTAAGATAAATTCAATTAATTTCTTCAAAGTTCAACAACCTCTTAAATCATCTTTTTCTTTGTTTATAGAAAAAAAACATATTGAAAATATATTATTAGATATACACTACCCCACGAAATTCACCAAAAAGCTGTATATCCTCTATTGTGAGCTTGACTTCGACATAAAAAGGGTTGCGGACTTGCAAGATTGTAAGCAACCCCTCAGGATTCCACAGTATATCTTGTGAAAATAGGCTATAGAGTCTTGTTCCTCATTAAGTATAAATTTGTTTCCATAATATATATACTTAATAGCTTTCAATTTTTTCACAATAATTTAAATAGGTATTTATATGAAAAAATTACTTTTGATTTTTGGTATTATGCTTGCTTTCACAAGCATTTCTTATGCTTATTATCCGTTCTGTATTCAGTGTCCGGAGGTTGATTTCACGAGAGGCGCAGTTCAATTTACAACATTAGATGGCTGTCAAGTATCTGTTCTTATTGGATGGCGAGATGTTACTTGTCCGCCTCCTACAGTTACTCACCAAGTTCTAATTTACGGTTTTGTGCTAGTTAATCCCGGATGTGAAGCATATACATTAGATAATTCCACACTTCGAGATTTAGCTGTACAAGCAATTTATGATCAAAATCCTATGAATTGGACTTTACCAACTGAAGGTGATTGTTACGACAATTATGAATTTGTTTCCTGGGGCTGTATGTATTATGACTGGAATTATCAGGGACCGGGACCCACAGGTCAGGGAAGTTCCGGCTGGTTCCCTTGCGACGTAGAAGAATGCTGTATAAATCACATTACAGTTTGTAGAACAAACGGAATCATCACAATTTCCTCACAGCAGCAATATACAGTTTCTTGCGAAGAAGGCGAAGCAGGTTGCACATCTCAATGTCCTGATTAGGAGGTAATATGAAATGGATTTTAATTATAATGTTTCTTTCAATTAGCATAAATATATATGCAA
>MHAC01000039.1:0-16144 GCA_001804565.1 Ignavibacteria bacterium GWF2_33_9
AAAATCAGATGAAAATTACAGAGAAACTGAAGACAACAACCATATTACTTTCAAAATTATCCGAGAATTATTTATTATGAACTGTGAGTTTGAATTCGAAATACAAAGGGTGTATACTTACATTTGAACTTTTTGCCTATTATATTTGTAAGTACACACCCAGAAAGCATTGATTTCTACATTACACTTAATAGAACCTTTTATCCCATATTAGATATAAATTGGAAAAAATGTCTAGTAATTATTTAAAAATATATAATAAATTTCAATTTCATTGAAATTGAGATACTTTTTAATTAAATTTTCAACAATAATATGAAACAAATCTTTAAAATTAAATATGTAGTTTTATTAATAGGATGCATCCTAATGCAGGCTGGTATTTTGCTCGCTGAATTTGAAAAACCAAATAACTCAGAATTATCAGGAACTAATTATCGGATAGATAAAAATACAAGTCCATGGTTCTATGGACAAAGTGGGAGTTGGGAGTTACGTAATATTCGATATAATGATGGTTCATTTGATTGGGCAAATTGGGAATGTTGTGGTTCTGGGGCAGAATGTCATTTATATGATTGGGCAACAAGATGGAATGGTGTTAGAACCTCATCACCAAGTGACGGATGGTGGGAAAATGAAGATGGTGAGTGGGAGCCTCCTTTGCCAACTTCTCAAGGTACTTGGCAACTGCTTTATCCTGCTTATTTCCCAAATAATTATGATCCGATAAATGATATATATAATTAATTTATTATTAATGCAGGAGCTTAATGCTCCTGCAGATATTTATAAAAAATAGGCAAAAAAATGAAAAAAATTTATTTATTGGTGATTATAATATTCTTAATAGCTTTAAATGGGTGTAAGAAGGAAATTTATCAAAATAAAATTATATTAAATTCAGACACACTTTTAGTAAATATGAAATATAACGTAAAATTAAATATAAAGAACCAAAAGGACATGATTTATTTGCAATTATTTTGCAAATCTGCTACTTTCCCAAATTATACTTCAAAAGTGTATAAGATGCAAATGAATAATTCGATTTATGAAACTGATTTTACACTTGAAGATTCCTGCTATTATGTTCAGTTCAGTATTACTAATGGAAAAAACGTTTTACCAAATGTTAAGCCAATCGAAAAAATTGTATACCAAAAGTATTCAACATATTTACAACCAGCATTCTTTGAATTATTATTAAAATCAGAAAAGAACTCATATTTGAATATTTCAAATTATTTTATTAAAAAATATCCATGGTATCCAGGCATATTTTTAATTAAGTGGTATTATGAAGGAACAACAAATATTGCTGATAAAAATTCACTACTTGATGACTTAAAGTATATAGAAGCTCATTACAAACCTAATCCTGATTTTTTTCTAGTTCTTGCTATTGGATATAAATTGATAGGTGATATAAAAATGTTCAATTATTATTGGGAAAAGATTCAGCATCTACATTCATCCTTGTTTAATAATGATTTTGTTTGTAATATTATCAATGATGTATTCAAAACTAGTATTAATAAATCTATGAATAATAATAAAATGAAGGAAAGTTATTATAAAGTAATGAACAATAATACTTATAGTTTTTTTAATGTTAGAAGATTAACCTCAATTATTTCTAATGACATTAAAAATGATTCTATAATAAATAAATTATTATTAGTAGATAAATATAATTATTTTGAATTATTATTGAAGAAATATCTAATATTAACAACAAATTATGAAACAGATTCAGTGAAAATAATTAATGAAATTGAAAGTGAATTCGAAAAAGCATACCAGAATCCAATAAGAATTTATGAAGAAGGTTACAATAACTCGTTTTCAAAGTTACCAAATAAACGTATTTTTTTAGAATTAAAAAAGAATAAGTTTTTCGTTCTTAAAGATTATAATAAAGTAGTATTAACAATACTTGAACAAAATATTGAATTTAGCGAAGATGAAAAATCAATGTTAATTCTAAATTACAAAGATATTTCAGATATTTATCTAAATAAACTATTTGATGTAGATTCATCACTTCACTATTTAATTAAAGCCTATGATTTGAATACCAATAATCAGAAAATTATTAACGCAATTTCTGTACTTAAATCGAATTATTATAATACTTCATTAAATGTTAATTCTTGGATAGATTCTCTACGATTAAGTCAAAGAAAAATCAGTTCAAATGCTAAGACAATGACAGTAAGGGAAAATATTTTAATTTTAAAAAACAATGAAGTGGTAAATTTGAATAATCCTGAAAAAAATGTAGTATTATTTTTCTATTCAACGACATGTGGACCATGTAAATTTATCTTCAATCAAATTATATTAAATCTGCAATGGGTATATCATAACAACATTAATATTTATTTTATTTCAGAAGAAGATTTAAATCTTGTTCAGGATTTTATTAAAAATAAAAATAATAAATTTGAATACGTCGTAAATGCCAAAAATATATTTAATAATTTTAAAATTACAAATGTACCTGTCTTAATATATTTAGATAAATCTGGAAAAATTTTAAATATTCACCATGGTGCATCTGAGAATTGGAATCTAATTGATGAATTTAGCATGTACTACTAATAAATATAATGTAAAACTTTAAAACTAACACCAAAGGGGCAATTGCCCCTTTTGTGTTATTCAGCAAATGCTCTAATGAGCTTCGAGCCAGTTTTTGCCGATTCCGATTTCAATTTTTACGGGAATTTCTCCAAGAGGCAAAGCTTCGCTCATATCCTTTTGCAAGATTGCTTTAATTTTCTCTTCTTCCGATGGTATAAGGTCAATCACAATTTCATCGTGGACCTGCAAAATCATTTTACTTTGAATTCCTTGTTCCTGAAATGATTTGAAAATCTGAATCATTGCAAGTTTTATCATATCCGAAGCTGTACCCTGAATCGGCATATTGATAGCTGCACGTTCAGCGGCAGTTTTGATATTTTGATTGCGATTGTTTATTTCGGGGAAATATCTTCTGCGTTTCATCAATGTTTCCGCAAATCCATTTTTATGTGTTGATAGAATTGTATCATCAATATATTTTTTAATTCCCGGGTACTTTTCGAAGTAATTGTCAATAATTGCTTGAGCACGCTTACGAGTGATTTTAAGCCCTTGTGAAAGCCCGAAAGCACCTAAACCGTACATTATGCCAAAGTTTACTGCTTTCGCAACACGGCGCTGTTCTGAGTCAACTTCGCTAATTTCGCAACCGAAGAGTTTAGCAGCAGTTGTTGAGTGAATATCGAGGTCATTTTTGAAAGCATCAATTAATGATGTATCATTCGAATAGTATGCCATTATCCTCAATTCGATTTGCGAATAATCTGCCGATAGTATTAATTTCTCCGATGAAGAGGGGATAAATGCTTTTCTAATTTCTTTGCCTCTTTCGGAACGAATAGGGATATTCTGCAAATTCGGATCAGTCGAAGACAAACGTCCTGTTGCAGCAATAGTCTGATTATAGGTGGTGTGAATACGGTTAGTATTCGGATTAATCAATTTTGGCAAAGCATCTACATAAGTAGATTTCAATTTTGTCAATTGCCTGTAATCAAGGATATTATCAATAACAGGATTCAATCCTGAAAGCTCGGTGAGCACGGAAGCATCAGTGCTGTATCCGGTTTTAGTTTTCTTAATTGTTGGCAATCCCAATTTTTCGAACAGAATAAATCCCAGCTGCTTAGGAGAATCCAAATTGAATTCCTCACCAGCTTCCTCGAAAATATTTTCCTTCAATTTCTCAATATTGACACCAAGATCCAATGAAAAATCCTGCAAACTTTTTTTGTCGAGTTTCACACCTTCAAATTCAATGTCTGTAAGCACTTTCACAAGAGGAAATTCAATATTATTTGCCAAATCCTCAATTTTTTCATCTTTGATTTTTTGTGAAATTATTGGATATAATTTGGAATAGGCAAACACTCTTTTGGCAATTCTTTGAGTAATAATGTCTTCATTAGTGAAAACCGGTAAGGTACTAATGCTCTTTTTGTCTATTTGCTGATTATGAGGGTATAAATCATTCAAAGTATTAGCAACATAAATTGAGTCTAAAGTATGTTTATCATCAGGATTTAGCAAATACGATGCAAGGGAGAAATCAAAAATTGGATTTTCAATAATAATTTGCAAATTTGCCAGCGAAAATGCCTGATTTTTGATCTCATTGGATATTTTGATAATTGAAGGATTTGCAAAAATATCTTTCAATTGATTTATAATATTCATTGAACCAACTTCATCTGCAGGAGCATTATTATTGCTATTCCCTGAAAATAAATCATTTGAAAAGAGAGTATCGGAACTTGTAGGGAAAATATTCATTTTGCAAATTGCAATATCACCAATTCCGGATGCAATTGCAACTCCAATCAAATTTGCCTTCTGACGGTCGGGATTATCGAAAATGAATTCAAAGAAAATCTCTTTTTGGGATTTATATGAATTAATTTTTGCGGAAATATTCTTATTTTCTGTTAATATTTCAAAATGAATAACTTCCTGCGATGGAATTGGTGGTGCAATATCTTTTGTTGTATTGTTAATATCCAAAACTGATTTATTATTCCAATATTGTCTGATTTTGGTAAATCCTGCTTCCTTCAGAAGAGTGTCCAAATCATTATACTGAATTTGTTTGCGGGATAAACTATCCAGAGAATATTCTAAAGGAACATTTAAATTAATTGTCACTAATTCACGTGAAGTGAAAGCATTGTCCCGTTCATTAATCAATTTATTTTTAATAACTTCACGAGTAACCTTATCGATATTGTCATAAAGGGATTCAAGCGTTCCAAATTCCTGGATAAGAGGAATTGCAGTTTTTTCACCAATTCCTTTTACCCCGGGGATATTGTCCACAGCATCGCCTGTTAGAGCCATAACTTCAATTACTTGATGAGGTGCAACTCCAAATTTGGTAAGTACACCATCATAAGATACAAGTTCAAAATCACTTCCGGGCTTGGAAGTTGGTCGAAGAATTGATACATAATCATTAACTAATTGGAAATAGTCTTTATCGCTTGTAAGACAATAAACATGATAATTGTCCTGGCCCATCTGAGTTGCAATTGTACCGATTATATCATCGGCTTCATACCCGGCTAATTCAAATTGAGGGATGCCTATAAGGTCCAGAAATTTCTTGATTTTCGGTAATTGCGGAACTAATTCATCAGGAAATTCAGCACGATTTGCTTTATACTGTTCGAATTGAATATGACGGAAAGTAGGCTCAGCTCTATCGAAAGCGACTGCAATATAGTCCGGCTTTTCTCTATCAATAATTCCGGCAACAATATTGGCGAAACCATAAAGTGCTCCTGTAGGTTCGCCGGTTGGTGATTTGAAATTTGATGCAGAGAGTGCGTGGAATGCTCTGAAAACAATTGACATCCCATCTATTAGTATTATTTTTGACATTTTCTGTTTAAATTATTTTTGAATTTGATTATAAAAAATAATGAAATTTGAATAATCAAAATTATGAAATTAAATATATTTATTAGCAAAATATCACAATTTTTAATTAAATTGCAGGTTTCAATGATTGTAAAAATATAATTAATGTATATAAAAAAAATTATAAATTAAAAGGTAAGATATGATATTTGATATTGAAATGATTAAGAAGCACTACGAATCGCTTCCCGGAAAAATTGAAAAAATCCGTCAAACAATTAACCACCCATTAACATTAGCAGAAAAAATCCTATATTCTCATTTATTCCAAAATGACTTTGCTTCAGAATACGGCAGGGGAAAGGATTATGTAGATTTTGCTCCAGACAGAGTTGCAATGCAGGATGCTACTGCACAAATGGCACTTTTGCAGTTTATGCAGGCAGGGAAGCAGAAAGTTGCAGTTCCTTCCACAGTTCATTGCGACCATTTAATTTTAGCACAAAAAGGTGCAAATGAAGATTTGGCATTTGCTAAGAATTTGAACAGCGAAGTATATGAGTTCCTTTCATCAGTATCAAATAAGTATGGTATTGGTTTCTGGAAACCTGGTGCAGGTATTATTCATCAGGTTGTAATCGAAAATTATGCATTCCCTGGTGGAATGATGATTGGTACAGACTCCCATACACCAAATGCAGGAGGATTGGGAATGATTGCAATCGGTGTTGGTGGTGCTGATGCTGTTGACGTTATGGCAGGAATGCCTTGGGAACTCAAATTTCCTAAATTAATCGGCGTGAAATTAACCGGCAAATTGAATGGTTGGACTTCACCAAAGGACGTTATTCTGAAAGTTGCAGGTATTCTTACTGTAAAAGGCGGTACAGGTTGTATCGTGGAATATTTCGGAGAAGGTGCAAATAGTATTTCAGCAACAGGTAAAGCTACTATATGTAATATGGGTGCTGAAATTGGAGCAACAACTTCACTATTCACCTATGATGAAAAAATGAGCGCATATCTTTCAGCAACAGGACGTGCTGACGTTGCTGCTTTGGCTGATAGTGTGAAGGAACATCTTAATGATGATGCTGAAGTTTGGGCAAATCCTGCTGATTATTTCGATCAATTAATCGAAATCAATTTAGATGAATTAAAACCTCACGTGAACGGACCATTCACTCCTGACCGTGCATTCCCGATTGACGAATTTGGTCAGGCTGTGAAAGACAATAACTGGCCTGATGTTCTTTCTGCGGCATTGATTGGTTCATGTACAAACTCTTCTTATGAAGATATTTCTCGTGCTGCTTCAATCGTTCGTGTTGCAATAGAACACGGTTTGAAAGTGAAATCAGAATTCAATATTACTCCCGGTTCAGAACAGATTCGCTATACAATCGAGAGAGACGGCTTCATCGAATTATTTGAAGAAGTTGGTGGGACTGTATTGGCAAATGCTTGCGGACAGTGCATTGGTCAGTGGAAGAGAGAAGGCGCTGAAAAACAAGAACCTAACTCAATTATTACATCTTTTAACCGTAATTTCCAAAAAAGAAATGATGGCAATCCAAATACACATGCTTTTGTAGCATCTCCTGAAATCGTAACTGCAATGGCTTTCTCAGGTCGTATGGACTTCAATCCTATGACTGATTATCTTGAAGATAAATTTGGTCAAAAATTCAAATTTGATGAACCAACAGGCGAAGAATTGCCATCAAATGGTTTTGCAGTAGAAGATATGGGATATCAAGCTCCTGCTGAAGACGGCTCAAATGTTGTAGTATCTGTTGACCCGACATCAGAACGTCTGCAATTATTAGAAGCCTTTAAACCATGGAATGGACAAGATTACACTAGTTTGGAACTCTTGCTGAAAGCTAAAGGAAAATGTACGACAGACCATATTTCAATGGCTGGTCCTTGGTTGCGTTTCCGTGGTCATTTGCAAAATATAGCACAAAATACGTTGACAGGTGCCTTGAACTTTTTCAATGATGCTGTGAACAATGTGAAAAATCAATTGACTGGTGAATATGGTACAATTCCTAAAGTTCAGTTGGAATACAAGAAACATGGAATTGGTTCAATCGTTATTGGTGACGAAAATTATGGAGAAGGTTCATCTCGTGAACATGCAGCTATGCAGCCTCGTTTTCTTGGAATTAAAGCAATTTTAGTAAAATCATTTGCACGAATTCACGAAACAAATCTGAAAAAACAGGGTATGCTTGCCTTAACATTCGCAAATAAAGATGATTACGATAAAGTTCAGGAAAATGATAAAATTGACATTATTGGGTTGACAGACTTTGCTGAAGGCAAACCATTAACAATTGTTCTACATCATAAGGATGGTTCAAGCCATGAATTTTTAGCAAATCATTCATATAATTCTGTTCAGATCGAATGGTTTAAAGCAGGTTCAGCTCTGAATCTGATAAAAATGAAAGGAAATGTATAATTCTTGAATTTCGTTAAAAAAAGGAATCCACTTCCCCGAAAGGAGAAGTGGATTTTTTGCTTATATATATGGAGTATATCACTAAGCCATAAGAATATTAATAGCAGCAACGGAAATCATATCTTCCACACTTGCTCCACGTGAAAGGTCGCAATAAGGTTTTTTCAAACCTTGTACGAATGGACCTACAGCTTCTGCCCCACCCAATCTCTGAGTGATTTTGTAACCGATATTTCCCGCATCTAAATCAGGGAATACCATTACATTCACATTACCTGCTACTTTAGAACCGGGGAACTTGCGTTGCCCGATTGCAGGAATGATTGCTGCATCGAATTGCATTTCGCCATCCACAGCCAATTCCGGTGCTTTTTCACGAACGAATTGTGTAGCAGTTCTTACTTTATCAACATCATCATGATCTGCACTGCCATTTGTGGAAAATGAAAGCATTCCAATAGCAGGTTCAATTCCCGTTACAGATTGGAAATTGCGTGCTGAAGAAATTGCAATATCAGCCAATTGTTCAGCATTAGGATTTGGATTTACTGCACAATCTGCAAAGCAGTATATTTTATCGGGGAAAACCATCAGAAAGTAACTTGAAACAATTGAGATTCCCGGAGCAACACCAACTGTGTGGATTGAGGCACGTAAAATATCTCCCGTAGAGGAAACATTGCCCCCAACAACAACGTCAGTTTTTCCTGTATCTAACATTAATCCTGCGAAGTACAAAGGATTTTTTACTGTTTCAACAGCTTGTTCCAAAGTCATTCCTTTTTCTTTACGTTTTTCATAAAGCAATTCAGCGAATTCACCTAACCATTCATTATTTTCAGTATCAATGATTTGAATTCCTTCCAATGAAAGATTATTTTCTTCTGCAACTTTTTGGATTGCATTAGGATTGCCTGTTAATATGGGACGAGCAATTCCTTCTTTTGCCAAAAAAGCAGCTGCTTCTATTGAACGGGTATCAGCCGCATCAGGATATACAACGGATTTACCTAAAACTTTAGCTTTAAGCAACATTTCATTTACAAAAGTACTTGACATTTTCTTCTCCTATGGTAATGGTGCATTTAGAACAACACGACAAGTATCACGGGCAATAATCAATTCTTCGTTTGTTGGAATAACGTAAACCTTAACTTTTGAATCAGGTGTGCTAATTAAACCTTCTTTACCGCCAACCATTTTTTCATTTAATTTGTCATCCAAATGTACACCAAGTGCAGTGAGTCCTTCGCATGCAATTTTGCGGATAATAGGTGAATTTTCACCTATACCACCAGCAAAGCAAATTGCATCTGTACCATTCATTGTTGCATAATAAGCACCCACATATTTTTTAATTCTATTGGAAAACATATCTAGTGCCAATTTTGCACGTCTATCTTTGAATTCAATCCATTCCAGTTCCAAATCACGCATATCGTGGGTCAGACCGGAAATCCCCAAAAGACCTGAGCGTTTGTTCAAAAGCTGCATAACTTCTTCAAGAGAAGAATTTTCTTTATGTGCAATGAATTCTACTACTGTAGGATCAAGGTCACCACAGCGTGTACCCATCATTAAACCTTCCAAAGGTGACAATCCCATGGAAGTATCTACGGAGATTCCTCCTTTGATACCGCATGCTGAAGCACCATTGCCAAGGTGCAGAGTAACTATATTTACATCTTTTCGTTGTAAGTTTTCTAATCTACGGTAACGATAACTGATATAACGGTGCGAAGTGCCGTGGAATCCATATTTACGAATTTTAAATCTGCGGTAAAGCTGATAAGGAATACCATATAGGAATGCAACTTCAGGCATAGTTGAGTGGAATGCTGTGTCAAAAATTGCTGCTTGTGGAATGTGTTGACCGAAAATTTCTTTTGCGGCATAAATACCTTTCAAATTAGCTGGATTATGAAGTGGAGCCAAATCAATATTATCTTCAATACTTTTAATTACTTCTTCATTAATGCGAACCGAACTTGTGAAGGTTTCACCACCGTGAACTGTACGGTGTCCTATTGCGTGAATGTCTTCTTTGGATTCAATTCCGGGTATTTGTGTTTCCGGATCCAAAATCCAATCCAAGGCAAAGCGCAATGCAGCTTTGTGGTCTTTGAGACCAACAGCTGTTTTATATTGCGATTTACCTGTTACTTTGAATGAAACCAATGCCTGGGAACCGATTCTTTCAATTAAACCTTTGCAAAGCATTTGGTCGCTGTCTTTTTCTATTAATTCCAAATCTGTTTTAATAATCTGAAACTTCAGTGATGAACTTCCTGTGTTCAAAACTAATATATTCATAATTCACCTAATTGAATAAACTTTTATTTGCACAATCGTTATAATACAAAATTAAGTAAATTACTTTGATTTTCAAATTAATTATTATTAATAATTGGATTTTTTCACTTTCTTAATATCTTTATGAATATTATATTTATAAAAAGTGGTTTTCAATCAAGTAGTTAATTTAAATGAAAATTAATATTAGTAAAGACTAAAGGAGGAGGTGGAAAATAAAAAAAATACTGAACCGGAAATCGATTCAGTATTTTAAATATTTATTAGTTTTAAATGACCTTGAAATTCGAATCATTTGAAAATGGAGAAAGACAGCAAATTATTTTGCATAATCTTTCAAAACAGCTTTCAAACCTTTTTTATCAATAGTTCTGAAAACTCTTGCAGTTGCTTTAATTGTAACGAAGCGTTTTTCGTCTGCCAACCAAACTTTCTTTGTCTGTAAATTTGGTAAAAAGCGGCGACGAGTTCTATTATTAGCGTGGGAAACATTGTTTCCGCTCATTGCGCTTATTCCTGAGATTTCACATCTTCTTGCCATTTCGTATTTTCCTTTTTAAAAGATTACAAATTTACGAATATTTTTTGGAATAATTCATCCTTTGTGGATATTTTTTTAATTTTTTTTATTTTAAAATCACAAATTGTGATGTTAGGGTACCTCTCTCAGTTTGAATTTCAAGAATATATTTTCCATTTGGCAAATTTGAAACATCAAGTTTTATATTACTATCGTTTAAATTGTTGACCGATATTTTCTTTTCACCGAGAATATCGAATACCGTTATACTTTGAATTATTGTTCCGTCTGATATTTCCGCATTAAAGGATGTCCTAACAGGATTAGGAGAAATAACTATATTTTCTTTGGTTATATCAATCTTTTCATCAACTGAAACAGGATTATATAATTGGAAATTTTCACTTCGGAAAGTTACATTTGGTTTGTTAAATTCAGATATTTTTACAAAATACTCTTTGGATTCTTCAATGCCAAATGGGATATTCCAAACTATATAACCGGAATTTTCAATATTAGTTTTAATAGATTTAATGATAGTATCCTTTAAATACAAATCTAAATTTACATTATAAATAAAATTACAATCCCAATTGATATAGAGAACAGAGCCAAATTTTGCTACTGTGGAACTATTAGGAGATACAAAAGTAAGAATCTTTGCTGCATCATCAGGTTGTATGTTAATATAATCTGTTTCTATGAATAAGTTTGAATCAGCCGCATCGCTTATTCTAATCCTGTATTTATCAGAAAGTTGTATATCAATTGGAATTTGCCAATCGTATTTGAGTGGAAATAAATTATCTGCCAGATTCATCTTAAGTTCACCATCCAAATATAAATCAACTTTCACCGAGAATGGAATACTTTCCATCCAGCTTATATTTAGTGTTTCTCCTCTCTGCAGGATAGATTTAATATCAGGTTGTAATAAAGTTAAAGTCTTTTTTATATCAGTTTTTGTGATTTCGAAATAATCAGAAAAGGCAAATGCTTCAGGAATCATTGTGCTGGAGACTTTTACTCTGTAATCAGTACCTTCACTCACATCATAAGGTATTTGATAGGAACTTTCACCGTCATTTGTTTCTTCTTCGGATATCGTCAGCAATAAATTATCTGTCTGATAAAGTTCTATAGTTACATCTTCATCGAAATTCGACTCCCATTTTATTGTGAGGAATTCACCTTGCATTACTTGAGTATCTGTAATAGGGCTTGTTACCCCAATAATTCTTTTGAAATATTTCGCTGCAAACTCAATAAAAATTGTAGAATCATTTCCGGCTCTATCCCCAAATGTAATTACAGCAAGACCTTCTTTGGTTGTATCTATCTGCGAAACAGTGAAATCCACTCGTTTTGTTTCACCATGAATAAATCTATCGAATTTAACTCCCGTATTGTAACTATAGGCTTTATTAAAAACAATTATCCCAAGATTCCCATCTTTATTATTATCTATATCTACCACATAACCATGAACAACTTGCAAATCAGTCTGAAGATTATCTGTCCCGGGTATTTCGGTAATTACCGGTTCAGGTGGAATTATATCTTCTCGATCTTGTTCCACAAAATATCCTGAAACAGGCATTCCATAAGATTCCCAGGAACCATGACCGTAAGCATATGCCATAATTTTTTGGCTGGCGCATCTCAAACGATACACACCGTCATAAGGAATTATCAATATTTTAGCATAAACTGCAGAATCTGTACCTAAATAATCGGGATCATTTAAGTTTTGTCCCATTGCAGGACTAATTTCTTTTACTTTTTTCCAATTAGTTGAATCTGAAGATAGTACTTCACCAAATTCCAAATCATCAGGGATTTCATTTGTTGTAGATTTATAAATTATATTAACAAAATTTCTTTTAAATCCATATCCTCCTCTTATGCCGGGAGTATTGAAGATTAATTCATTCTGAAAGAGTGATTCCGGAAGCAACGTCATTTGGAATGGGTCTGATGCAACTCCGTCTTCACTCATACCTGTATTATACTGTGTAATTTGTATTGGCTTATCTGATGTAAAAGTAACGCCCAGATTTGAATCGGGGTGTGCTCTTAATTCTACCCAGGATTCACCTTCCACACCGAAATTACCATTCAGGCTTCCTAAAAGTCCCCCATTTCTATAATAATTAGTACTGTCATCATTCCCGAAAATTCTAATTATTGAAGCGAATTTTCTATCAACAATTGGAGTGACATAATATTTTTGTCCCCAAGAAATGGTAGGAATTTCTTGTTCAATAAGGAAATCACAAGCTGAATTGTTCCAAGGTACATAAGAACAATGTGAGCCGGAAATAACAGATATCGGTTTATCGGCTATTACTCGGCAGCCTCCTAAATCTGAAAACTCTCCTTCGGAAGCAATCAACCAGAAATCCCCTCGATTCAAATCCGCATGAAGTACTTCATGTGGTTTCCATATTTTTTCATCAAGTGTTCTGACAGTAGTACTAACACTTCCACCAATCATGAGTGTAACTTTTGTACTATCGAATACACCAATTATATCGGCATAAGGAGTTAAAGATTGAGTAGTGAAATTAGCAGTTTCAGTATAAGATGAAATGACATATTCTTTACCTAATGCATTTACCGGTAAAGCCAGGAACCCATCAGAGGTATATAGGTAACGAACCATACCATAGACAACGATTGGGTCATCAGATTCAATAATGATACCTCTTCCGGGCCAAACCTGAGTTGGTTTTAAAGATGATCTTGCACCACCACTACCTCTTCTGTAAGGTTGTGCTTCTTCGGGAGTTAATGTGAATTCAATTACATTATGAGGCAGTGTTTTCTTCACTGCATAAGGTTCAGAGGAAAGAGCAGGTATTGTTAGCCTTACTTCAGTTTCAACTGAAGATGATACATAAATTCGAACTAAATTGGTCTGCCCGCTTTCTTCCCAGCAGGGATGAAATCCTATAACGAATTCTGTTCCTGAATTAGATGCACCAAGAAGCTTGGGTAATTTGTTTTTGATTTCATCTATATTTGTTTCAGATGAAAATGTATCTTGATATGCAAATAAAATGAATGCTAAACTAAGTAAAAATTGGAATTTTCTCATTTCTTCCTCATTTTTTTTACAAAAAAATGGAACTACAATGTAAATTGTAAAAGTTATAACTATAAGACAAAAAAAAAGTCTAAAAATTACAAAAAAGGTAAAATAATTCTAAAAAAAAATTACTTCAACCCGAAACCGCCATCCACAGTTAGGTTTTGTCCTGTAATGTAGTTTGTGTAGGTTGCGAAGAAATAAACTGCTTCGAAGATTTCTTCGGGTGTGGCATATCTTTTGAAAGGAATTCTTGAAGTGCTAATTGCAAGGGGTTCGACAGGTGTTTCGTCATTAATATCAACCGTTCCGGGAGAAACACTATTTACTGATATTTTAGGAGCAAGTTCTCTCGCTAATGCTTTGGTGAGAGTAATTACTCCGGATTTAGATACATTGTAAGGAATTCGGTGATTCCAAATTTCGAAAGCACCTGAAGAAGCTATATTAATTATTCTTGAATTTTCTGGAGCATATTTGGCAAACTCTCGGGAAACAAAGAAAGTTCCTTTCAAATTTGTATCGAGTGCCGAATCCCATTGTTCTTCATCTATATCGCCAATCTTTGTTTCTTTAGGGAAAATTGCCGCATTATTTACAAGCACATTTGGGAAATGGAAATTATCGTTAATTTGCTTAAAACCGGCTTCAATTTCCTTCGGTTTGGAAATATCGAATTGGACAGAAAATACTTCAACTCCAAGTGTTTTAATTTCATTGAAAGTCTTTTCAGCAGCCTCACATGAATGGAAATGATGCAATATTATGTTCCAGCCTGCTTTGGCAAAATTAAGTGCCAATTGCTTACCTAATCTTTTACCGCTTCCCGTAATGAGTACAGTATTCATATTCACCTGAGATTACACATCACCGGCAGCTTTCAGCAATTCTGCTCTTTCTGCAATTTTTAGTTTCTCGATAATGGGGTCAATATCACCATCAATCACTTCACGTAGAGAGAAGTTTTTGTCATCACCTTCCAAACGGTGGTCGGTAACTCTATTCTGAGGATAATTATAAGTACGAATTTTTTCGGAACGGTCTCCGGTTTTCACCATAGATTTACGTGAACTGGAGATTTCTTCCTGCTGCTTCTGAGTTTCAAGTTCATAAATGCGTGACTTGAGTACTTTCATTGCTTTATCACGATTTTTGAGCTGAGAGCGTTCATCCTGACAAGTAACAACAATTCCGGTAGGAATGTGCACCATGCGAACTGCAGTTTCCACTTTATTAACGTTTTGCCCACCGGCACCACCGGAACGATAAATATCAATTCGCAAATCTTCTTCCTTAATATCTATTTCCACATCTTCGACTTCGGGAAGTACCGCAACAGTTGCAGCACTTGTGTGTAACCGTCCGTTTGCTTCAGTTGCGGGAACTCGCTGAACACGATGCACACCGCTTTCATATTTCATAATACCATAGGCTTCTTCGCCTGTAATGGAAAATACAATTTCCTTGAAACCGCCTTTCTCACTTTCATTAAAATCAATTATTTCAATCTTAAATCCACGTCTGTCAGCATATTTCTGATACATACGGAATAAATCACCCGCAAAAATCCCGGCTTCATCTCCACCTGTCCCAGCTCTTAATTCTACGAAACAGTCTTTTGTATCATTAGGGTCCTTTGGCAAAAGTAAAATTCGTAATTCTTCTTCAATTTCAGGAATTTTTTCATCTAATTCATCATATTCCATTTGTGCTAATTCTTTCATATCAGTTTCTAGTCCGGGTTGAGAGAGCATTTCTTTGGAATAGGACATGTCTTCCAGCATCTTAAGGTATTCTCGTCCTCTTTCTGCAACTAGTTTCAATTGCTTGATGTCAATATTTATTTTTTTCAAAGCATTGAAATCATTGGAAAGTTCCGGATCCCCTAGTTTCTCCTGAAGTATATGATATTTATTAATAATTTCTTGAATTTTCTCTTTCATTTCTTATTTTAAGAATTTACAAATTAAAGGATTACAAAAATAAGGATTTTGTTTCATTAAAAAGATAAACAAACAAAAGAATTAAAATTTATTCATTTTGAACAATTATATAGAAAAATTATTATTTTTGCAATTGTAAAATTAAATTCATTATAAGTTTTATTTGATTTTACTGTAAACTTGGAGATAGGGATGAAAATTAAATACTTTTTTGCTTTATTACTCTTATTTTTACAGTTTCAAATGGTTTTTCCAAATGAAATGGATGAAGAGTCACAAAAAGAATTATTCCAAATGCCTCTTGAAGAATTGATGTCAATTAAAGTAGTTTCGAGTTCTTTCACTGATGTTGATTACAT
>MHAC01000039.1:16211-21195 GCA_001804565.1 Ignavibacteria bacterium GWF2_33_9
CGGGTTCAATTTGGATGGTACATTATGATGGACCCCATCCGGCAATTCGTGGAATTGCAGAAGAAAGAAATGTGAAGATTTTACTTTTGGTAAATGGAAAAAACATGAACCAAAAGATAAGAAACGGTGCGGTATCTGAACTTGAAAATTGGGATTTAGGTGATATTGAAAGGATTGAAATTATTCGTGGTCCCGGTTCAGTAATTTATGGTCCCGGTGCAATTGAAGCAGTAATCAATGTTATCACAAAAAGTTATGAATCTGATAATGTCGGAGCATCAGTTCAGGCAATTACACCTTATAAATCTTATGGTGCAGGAATAACTTATTCTAAATCATTATCGAAAGACATCAATTTATATTCATATTTTAGTTTTACCCAAACAATGGGATTGATTCCAAAGGACGGATTTTATTTTTCAGGAAATAATGAATATGGTGATGTTAAATTTTGGCAAGATTCAATAAAAAGACCTTTGCAAGACTTGTATCAGGATAGTGACTCAATTCCCCAGATAAAAGCACATATTCAATTAGATATTGGTGAAAATACAACACTTTGGGCTAGATACAATAATTCAGGTACGGCTGTAAATGGAATTACAAAAAAAGCAGCTTATCAGACAGGATGGGATTCCACAGGAATGATAGTTCAAGGTCCTTATGTTAATTTTAATCAAACAAAAGACCAGCATTTTACAATTGCCTTAGACAATAAGTATGAAATTGATGATGTTTCAAATTTACATTCAGTTTTATCATTCGACTCTGAAAATAGTTCACGAAGTCAGGACTATATTCAAATGCATCCAATACAGTGGGCACCATCAGATTCGAGTATAATGTTCCAACTGGAAGACAAGTACAGTTTAAGAAATCGCTATTTTGCAGTTGCAGAAAATGAATTAAACCTTAAGTCGATTTACCAAAAGATATTTTCAGAAAAATTTTCAGCAGCATTTGGCATCGAATACTCATTTAATTATTGGCGTCACAGCTGGTCTAAACCTGATTACTATATTCGATTGGGTGACCACTGGAATGTGCTATCTGACGAAAATTCTCCTGCTTATGGATTCAAAGATTATTTTGGAACTGATTCCTCAGATACTTATTTTGTAGGGGGTGGATGGTCAACAAATACTTATTCTGTTTTTGGTGAAGCAAATTGGGAACCATACGAAAATACCACAATATTGCTATCCGGAAGAATTGACAAAGATGATTATTCAGATTGGCTCATTTCACCAAGATTTGCGATTATCTGGAAGATAAGAGAAGATGATTATCTAAAGTTAATTGCTCAGAGAAGTCTAAGAATGAATACTGCAGAAGAGCTTTTACTGCTGCATTTGAATGGTAATTCTCCAAAGTCAGAAAAGATGGATAACATTGAATTAATTTTCACTAAATTAATTGGTACTAATTTACTGTACAATTTCTCTACGTTTATATCCTGGATGGATATCTTAAGTTGGAATGACCCTTTGAGGAGTACCATCTTATCAGGAAGGCTGAATCTGTGGGGAATTGAAGCTGATGTTAGATATTATGAGACAAATTTTGATATTACACTTAATCATGCATTTTATAAGCAAATTTCATGGAAACTTGAGCCTGGTATTTTTGAATCAGGAATTAGTTATTCAGATTATAATAAGGAATATTATGGTGCAGTAATGGTTGGCACAGGTAATGATTTGAATAATATTCCTCAACATACGACTAAATTTGCAATAAATATCAAGTTATTTAAACAATCACTGGCTTTGCATGCAGATGCAAGGATGTATTGGAATTTCCCTGGTGCCCAAGATGGTATGGACATGATGAAAGCAATTATACCTTATAGTTCCGACAGCACAGATATTCAAGGAATTATAAATTTGATTGAAAAATATGATACGTACGGACCAGACTTTAGGGTTAATGCTTCAGTCAATTACACATTTTGGAATACTTTTAGTCTTACTCTATATGGTATGAATCTGATTGATTTAACCCATAATAAACGATTAAGATATGATACCGGTTCCAAGGAAGAACAATACAATTACATTATGAAAAACGGGTTAATTGTTGAACCATTAACAATTGGGCTTAGTTTAAAAGTAGTTTACTAAGTTAATAGGAAGATTCATTTATATTAGAACATTTTAAACAATAAAAGAAAAATTAATACTTTTCATATTTTTAATGATATAAATAAAATTGAAAATTTTCTAATTTAAAAAGAGGTCGACATGAAAAAAATCTTATTAATTCTGCTTTTTGTGATATTTTCAATTAGCAATTTAAGTGCAAAGACTGTATGGATATTCGATGAAACAGATAGTCACTTCAGTGAATTCTATAATGCAATCTGGGATAATTTAAAAGATACTGAATACGGTCCATATTGCAAATATGTGCCAAAGGGTGAAGCTAAGGACAAAATTAAACCAGGTGATGCAGTATTACAATTATCCGGACTTTATCTGGAAACAACCGGTGAACCTATTTTCACATACAATGTTCTTATGTTAATGATTGATAATGCATTCAATTGGAATTATCGTAGTTTCTATATGGATGCAGGAACTTACGTTACTCAAAAAGATAAAGCATCTCGTGCTGCAGAGGATATATTAATTTTCTTGAGAAAGGATTTTAAAATAAATTAAGACAAAGAAAAAATACAATTTTTAGGATAATTATAAGTTATACTTGAATTATAACTTATTTATTATATGAAAATTCTTTTTTAATGGAGGATTGTGCGATTTTTAAATATCTTCATTATTATCATTATAATGTTTTTAGCTTCTTGCGAAAATAGTGTTGAGAAAAATGTAGTTAAATGCGATAATGAAGTAATACTTGATACAGCGACCTCTAATCATGGTATATATGATCAATTAATATGTGATACAGCATGGATAGATGGTGATTGCTTAAGGGCAAAAATATCTTATGAGGGTGATTTCCCCGTGCCAATATTAGATTTAGTTTGGGATGGAAACGTGATGGAATCATACCCACAACAGGTTAGATTGAAATTATGCTTTTTTGATATTGACAATGGAGCAGACACTATGCACATTGAAATAGCCTATGATATATCAATACTGCGTGTCGGAGGCACAAACAACACAGTAATCATACACTTGGATAGGTGGAAACAGCAACTACTCTATCATTATTAATTTTTCTTACGGAAAATAAGAGAAATAGGCACTCCTGTGAAGTCCCAATGCTTACGAATTTGATTTTCTAAAAATCTCTTGTAATTATCAGGGACAAGTTTTGGATCATTACAGAAGAATGCAAAAACTGGCGGCTCCGTTTTTACTTGAGTAATAAAATTGATTTTCAAATCACGCCCTCTAATTGATGGAGTAGGGGAAAGATCCAAGAGAGGTACAAGCACATCGTTTAGTTCAGATGTTTTAATGCGAGTTTTACGTCTAGTATCAATTTCTTTCACGGATTCAATTACTTTGATAATTCTTTGCTTTGTCAGAGCAGAGATAAATTGCATAGGTATATAGCTATATGTTGGCAAAATTTCATTAAAATCCTTTCGGAATGAATCAGCAGTAAAAGTGTCTTTTTCTACCAGATCCCATTTATTTACTGCAATCAAAATACCTTTGCGAGCTGTATCGAGCATATTAATGATTTTCTTGTCCTGGTCTTCCAGTCCTCGGGTAGCATCCAAAAGTACAACACCTACATCGCATCTTTCAATTGCTCGTGCAGTACGTAAAATACTATACATCTCAATATTTTCTTTGATCTGACTTCTTTTGCGTAATCCTGCAGTATCAATAATTACAATTTCTTCCCCAAAATACTTATAAACACTATCTATAGCATCTCTTGTTGTTCCGGGAATATCTGTAACGATAGACCGGTCAAATCCGAGTAAGGCATTTGTCAGACTTGATTTTCCAACATTCGGGCGACCTACAAAAGTAACTTTTAGTCTAGTATCTTCCTGTTCTTCTTCTGGTTCATAATTTACTAAATTTGTTAAAGCATCTAAAAAATCTCCCGTTCCATGTCCATTCATGGAAGAAATCGGAATTGGTTCTCCAAGACCAAGTTTCCAGAATTCAAAGGCATAATTATCCTGAATTGTATTATCGCATTTATTTACAATTAACAGAGTTTCTTTTTTAGATGCTCTGAGAATATTTGCAATTTCTTCATCGAACGTAGTTACTCCATCTCTTCCATCTGTTACGAAAACGATAACATCAGCTTCGGATATGGCAACCATTGCTTGTTCACGGATAGAAGCATCCATGATTTCGGTTTCACCGGGAATAAATCCACCGGTATCAACCATTTTAAATTTCTTTCCGTTCCATTCGCTTTCACCATAAAGCCTGTCACGTGTAATCCCGGGCTCAGATTCAACTATTGCGAATCTTGAACCAACTAACTTATTGAATAAAGTTGATTTTCCAACATTTGGTCTTCCGACTATTGCTACTAAATCCATTATTGACCTAACAAAAAAATATAAATTTCGTTATATTTTATATAAATATTTTAATTTAGAATTCTTAAAGAATACAAAATTAGACAAAGAAAATGGAAAGTACATTAAAAGGCAAGAAAATACTTCTGGGAATTACAGGTTCTATTGCTGCATATAAAGCTCCAATGTTAATTCGTGAATTTGTGAAACTGGGTGCAGAAGTGAAAACAATAATGACACCTTCGGCAAAGGAATTTGTTACACCAATTACATTAGCGAGTGTATCTAAAAATCCTGTTGTCTGTGAAATGTTCGATGTTCCTACACAAAGCAGAGGAGCATGGCATATTCACTTAGCTCATTGGTGCGATATTGCACTTATAGCTCCTTGTTCGGCAACTACCTTAGGCAAATTAGCTAATGGGATTGCTGATAATGCTTTGGTCGCAGTAACAATGGCAATCCCTCGTACAACTACTTTAGTATTAGCACCTGCTATGGACTTTACAATGTACG
>MHAC01000039.1:21209-47290 GCA_001804565.1 Ignavibacteria bacterium GWF2_33_9
TTGTTATTATTCCACCTGAAGAGGGCGAATTAGCAAGCGGATTGTCAGGTCCAGGCAGATTAGCAGATATTGAGAAAATAATTCATAAAATAGAAGAAGTACTCGAAAAAAAAAATAATAACTTTTCAAACTTAGAAATTAAAAATCATATAGATTCTCTGATTAATTCACCTTTAGAAACGCTTGATGAAGCTATTGAAAAGGATAGATTCAATGCAGAATTGGAATTCACCGAAATGAAGCAAAAAAAACAATTTAATGAATTATCCTCTTATTACCATGGAAAAAAAGTTCTTATCACTGCAGGTCCAACTGTTGAAAAAATTGACGCAGTCAGATATATTTCTAACTTTTCTTCAGGCAAAATGGGATTTGCTCTTGCCGAAAAAGTTAAGGAATTTGGAGCAAAGGTTACTTTAGTTACCGGCCCGGTGAATCTTACTTCATCTGAAAGAATAATTAGAATTAACATAACTTCAGCTGACGCAATGTTCGATGCTGTATCCAATCACTTCGTTGAAAATGATATAATCATTATGGCAGCAGCAGTTTCAGATTTCAAACCTGTTAATCAATATGCAAATAAAATCAAAAAAGAAGCACTTGGCAGTAACTTAAATATTGAATTAGAAAAAAACAAAGATATCCTTTTTGAAATGGGTCAAAGAAAAAAGAAAGGGCAATGCTTAGTTGGTTTTGCCTTGGAATCTGACAATGAAGTTGAAAATGCCACAAATAAATTATCCAGGAAAAATGCTGATATGATTGTTCTAAATTCTTTGAAAGTGGAAGACAGCACTTTTGGTGCTGACAATAATCAAATAACAATCATAAATAAAAATGGCGAAGTGAAATATTATGAAAAGATGAGAAAGGATTTTGTTGCAATTTCAATTTTAGAATATATTGCACAGAATTTTTAATAGATATGTAAATTTACAATTTAAAAAAGCCCTCTTGGAGAGGGCTTTTTCATTTATTTTTTGAGTTTTACCAGTATTTTTGATTTTACTAGTTTTTGAGCGTGACAATCTGGACACATCCTGGATTGCATAAATTTATCAATTCCACCCGGGTGAATAAATGGTAAATCTGTTCCGGTTGTGAGTTCTTGTCCGGGAGGCTGCTGACTTATGATTGTATGGCAATTATTACATTCACTGCCAAGGACTTTACCGTCAGGACTTACGTGTTTATTGTCATGACATCTGAAGCAACCTTTTGCGTAAAGGTGTCCTAAGTTATTGGGGTAATTTCTCCAGCTCACTCTCATATATGGGAAGTAATTATCCTTAAAAATAGTATTTATATTTTTAATACTTTGCATAAGACTGTTTTTTTGCTTGACAATGACTTCAGGATAATGATCTTGATAGAAAGACAGAATATTATTTTTGATATCTTTATAGGAGCTGTCTTGGCTGATGTGATCGCTTTCCAAAGTTTGGACAGAAACTAATTTAATAAATGGAATTGACTTATCAATTTTATTAAATTTCATAAACGCATTTACAATTTTGTTTGGAACATTGTAAACATGTGAAGGACGATTATGACAATCAATACAGTCAAATCTGCGAATTGCAGAGCTTTTCAGTAAAGAATCAGTCATTTCAATATTATATGATTTATCAACGTAATATTTTTCTTTTCTGGTTGCTTTGTTGGTTACACGTACCCAAGGAATAATTTGGCGTTTATCGTCAATTGCATAATAGTCAATTTCATTGCTTAAATACATTTTCCAGTGAATACCCTGATTATTACCGAGTTCCACAGAACCACCACCTGTTTTGAGCAGCATGCTGATTTTATATTCTGAATTCAAAGAATCAGAAGTGAAAAAGTCAAATGAAATATTCTTTTCGCTATAAAAATGGCTTGGTGAATGACATTGTTCACAAGTTTGAGGAGCTGGTCGCAAATCATGAACAGGTGTTTTAATTGGTCTTGGATATTTTTTGAAAGCCACAGAGTATAACTGGTATGAACCAGAAATTTTTGATTTTACAAACCATTCAGCTCCGGGACCAATATGACATTTCACACAACCAACATGTGAGTGTGCAGAGTTCCCGTATGCCGTAAATTCCGGTTCCATCACCTGATGACAAACTGTCCCGCAAAATTCATCAGAATCCATATATTCATAAGCTTTGAAACTACCGTAAACCGTTGCAGAAACAAGAATAACAATAGCAACTGTACTTACAATCAATGCCGCTTGATGCTTAGGGTTATTTAAATCAATAACAGGTAATTTTTCTTCAGGAGCAACTTCAACTTTCAGAAGTCTCCTGTTTTCACGGAATGATCCAATTATAATTAACAAAATACCAAAAAGAAGGATTGAAGGCATACCAACAAAGGTAATTATTCCGGTATAGGCTCCGGTTTCAGTAGCTATAAATTCGATTATTGTAAGTATTATAAAAGCAAGAAAAGCAAAGACTGAAATTATACTTCCGGTAATTGATATAGGATTATAGAAGAAAATTGGGAACAATTTACCTTTCTGTCTGATTTTGCCTTTTGTAATTACTGCTTGTGCTTCCTCATCTTCATGTGATAGATGCCATCCGCTAATAATTGTCTTGAAAAGTTCTCCTGTAGTATGACCGGTAGTTCCTAAATATATATGAACAACCATAAAAATAATTAATGCAAAGCCAACAAGTGTATGAGTAATAGCCATTGGCCAAACCCCACCAAATCCAAAAAAGTTTTCCGGTGCTTTTTCAGGGAAAAGTAATGCCCAACCACTTATTATGATAATCGGTAACAATACAAACATTATGCTCAGATATCCAAGTTGCTGCATCGGGTTAAACTTACTTTGCTTATTAACTGCAAATGGATGAGGCTCCTCGTCGAAAATACCGATTAAATAAAATTTTGCCTGAATTAATAGCTTTTTAGGTAAGTTCTTTAAGCGTGGTATATAATATTTGTAATTTCCCGATAGTATATTCATAATGAAGAAGAATAAATAATTCAGGGAAAGTACTATACCACTAATATTGTGTGTGAGTACTGCTAATTGAAAACTAACTAATAATTCATTGTCGTCTGAAAAGTGCAAACTTATACCGGAAAGAATTAACAAGATAAATAATAGTGCATTGAGCACATGCCAAATTCTTAACCAGGTAGGATACAGATATATTTTTTCCATATTTTAATGTCCCTTTTTAAAGTACCATCTCATAAATGCGTGGAATCCGATTCCAATCAAAATAACTACAAATGCTATTACAGTGAAGCTATCCAGGAAAAGATTACGAGTTGTCCCAACTACATACGCATCACTTAGTAATGTACCGTTTATAAATCCATATTTCTTACGGGATTGAGTTTTTTCATGTTTATATAATTTTGACATTAGCACAGAATTTTTGGAATGGCATTCTTCACATTTCTTGATTGTTTTTTCAGGAGGCAGTAAATTATGCGATAGATTAGGTGGTGTATATGACGAATGGCAGTCCACACATCTTACCGTTTCATTATGTTTACCCAAACTTGGGAGCCAATCGTGTGCTTTATTAAAAGTAGCTATTCCATATTTAGACATCATTTTTTCATCAGCATGGCATTTAATGCAATAGACCATCTTAGTTTTTACAGCGGATTGAGGATTAATCTGATTGTCCGTAAACATCTTCAATGGAACTTCCACAACTGCGCTTATAGAGTGTTCACCGTGACAATATGAACAAGTTGGTACATCTGGATTTCCCTTTTCCAATGCAACACCATGAATACTTTGTTTGTATTCCTGAGAAACACCAATATGACATTTGGAGCATACATTGGCTACATTACTTTTTCTGATATTTGATGTAGGTGAACTTGCCTTTTCAAAAATATGTGCACCATGGCAGTCAGTACAAACAGCTGCTGCAGATATACCTTTGGATATTGCCTGACCATGAACGGAATTTCTATAGTTTATCAATGAGGTTGAATATTGTGTTTTAGTATGTGCTGCATCTAAGTGGCAAGACAAACACAAATCCTCTTGATTCTTTTTTAATTGAACAGCACTAACTTTAAAATTCTTTGTAACTGCTTTAGTATGGCAGTATATGCAAGTAGGCGCTTGTGGATTATTCTTATTTAGTTGAAAATAGTGGTCAGATTTTATATGTAATTCTTTTTCTTTTTTATGACACTTTCCACAATATTCTGTAGAGTTCATAAAATTTGTTGGAGAAGTAGGACTATTCTTGGTTCTTACTTGATGATTTCCATGACATCCTTTGCAGTTCACATCAGGTGTTCCTCCCATTCCATCAGCTAAAGCAAGTTGAGGATGGAAAGGATGTTTTTCTAAAGGAGCTTTATGACACGATTTACAGTCAACAGGTGTTATACGTTCTTTATGAGGTATGTCATCAGGATTAAAACCTTTATGGCATTCAACACATTTAAGCTTCCCATGAGCAGAACTTTTAAAAACACTTGCATTAACAGAAATTTTAATAGTTTTTCCATTCTTGTCCATTTCCATTCCTGCTTCGCCGTGACACATTAAGCAATCATCAGCAGTTTGTGCCGAAACAAAAAAGGAAAAAGTAAAAAATAAGATTAGTGGTATGACTATTAGTTTTATCAAATTATGTATATATGATTTCATGAGATTTTTCCTTTTATTAGGAATATTTATAACTATGGTAATATTATTTTCTAATTTAAAAAATAAGCCGCCAATGAACTTGCCAAAGGCAGCTTATTACAATTTATTGTTGAGTAATTACTTGCTTTCTTTCAAAGTAAGCAACCAATCTACCAAAGTGCTAAGTTCTTCATCTGTTGCTTTAATCTTAATGGCATGTTTTTTACCATTATGGTCATTTTCTTTCAGCAAAAATTTTGTTAAAAATTCTTTGTTGAATTCTTCAACATTTCCTACATCAGAAAGGTCCGGAAATTTATCTTTACCTTGAATGTCAAGTGATTTTATTCCATGGCAAAGATTACATTTTTTATCTAAATAGATATCTTTTCCTGTGGTTCCTTCTTCTGCAGGTAGAATTGCATAAGTGAATCCAACCAAAACTAATGCTATAATGATACTTTTTAAGTATTTCATCTATACTCCATATATAAATTGAAAAAGAATGAATAATCCTAACAGGATTATTCGTTAGTTCCTATATAAACTATTCAGCTTTTGCTTTTAAGCTGTTCAGCCAAGTAACTAATGCAGTCATTTCTTCTTCAGTACCTTTGTATTTAACAGGATGAGTTTTTTCGTTCAATTTTTCTTCCTTGTTTAAATACTTAGTAAGGAATTCATTTGTCATTTCTTTTGAACCAAAATCTGACAAATCCGGACCTTTGTCCATTTTTCCTTTAATTTCCAGTGAGGAAATGGAATGACAAGTATTACATTTGCCGTCTAAGAACAAATCTTTACCATCAGCTGTTTGAGCTGTTACGATACCTGCTACTAATAATACTAACATTGCAGCAGATACGATAATTTTAAAAGTTTTCATGTTTTACTCCAAATTAAAAAAATAATATAATATTAAAAATAAACTGTTATCTACTTCATTTGACAATTAAATGTCCAAAATAGTTTAATTAAATTTCTAATTCTAATGTTTTAGCATTAGAATCAAAAATGCCAACTTTGAATGTTGTCAAAGACATTTTACCATTTCCAACAAATCCACCGGAGATACCAACACCGTCAACAGTAGAAAACGTGTTGCCTGCATGGCAAGGGCAATCTAGTGTGCCATTGGAATTTGCGGGAGCAATCAAACCACATCCCTGATGAGCACAAACAGTAGTCATTGCAGACCAAGAACCATTTAAATGATGTGCAATAAATATTGCTGCTCCTGCATTTTTCCCCTCAATTTTCACAGATTTACATCCGCCTGCAGTAAGCAATTCAGGGTATGGTGTTAAATCTAATTTGAAAAGTTCAGGTGGTGGAATCTCAATAATTTCATTCTTTTCGCATGAATTAAATAATTGCGGTATTGTTGCTACAAATGCACCAGCACCGATAATTTTCCCGGTATTTAAGATAAAGTCTCTTCTTGATGTTTTATTGTCTTTCATTATTGTTGTCTCCTATTAATAGAATAAATGTACTTGGAATGCCCATTGTGAATGATAACCCTCAACGTGATCTTTATCTATGATTCTGTATTCAGGTATTATTCCGATATATGGTAATGGGAAAAATTTTGTTCCGAATACGTATTGTGTTGCGTGAAAATCTGATCCGTCAACTAAAATATCTGTATTAGCTCTTTCCCATCTTGCATAAACATAAGCAGATTCAAGTGGTTGATAAGTAAATTCTACGAGGAAATTATTTGTTTTACGCAAGTTTTGTTTATTACTCCACATAAATTCAGTCAACAAGGAGAATTTATCAATCATTCCTATATTGAAGAACAAATTTCCGACTGTATAATAATTATTGGCAAAATATAATCCATCATCTGTTTTCATCGGAGTATTCCAAAACCAATATCCGCCAAAAAATGATGTAACTCCCGAAATAATTTCAGGGGGATAGAAGCAAACTCTTGCAACAGCATCCATTGTGTTCCCAGAAACGATTGGTTCAGTACCACCTGAGTAATTTGTAACAGATAATGCATCATGCAAGTTTTTAGAATCAAACAATCCGAAGCTCAAACCAAGCCACTCAATTGCTTCATAATCAATTTGAGCACCCCATTCGGTGTAATCGTGCGGTAATAATAAAGAACCACGTGAAGCACCCATAACCTGACGAATTAACAATGTGTGGTCATCCCATTTTGTGCCGATTGCCGGTTGGAAAAATCCAACTCTCAGTGATGGAAGATTTGCACCGGGACGGAAAATAGCACTAAATGCATAAGGCTGTTGACCAGGATAGCGTTTTAAATCTTCTATTTCATAAGCAAGATTATAAAATCCTTCAAATTCTATCATTTCGTGTGGTTTAATAGAAATATAAGGATCTAATTGCATAAGCATATGATCTCTTTTAGGTTCTGAAAGTACTGTATAGCTGCTTGTATCGGATGAATTATGAATTTTCCTCACTTCCTGAGTTCCACCCCATTTTGCAGACTGGTAACGCAAATCTAATCCGAAAGTAACAATTCCGTCAAATAATTGATTGGTATTTTGCAAAAAATCAAAAACACCGCCTAAGCCAATAGCTGATGGTTCAACCATGGAAGTCATATTTCTTGACATCCAACCGCCTAAAGTACGAGCTCCGCCACCTTGAGTATTGATGTGGCAATTAGTGCATTTTGTGCCATAACTTTGTAAAATTGAATATTCCGGTCTGGAATGTCCTATATAAGTAATCACAAATAGTGCAATAAATAGAGTGAGTAATCTTTTCATTTATAACCTAACTTTTTTATACTTAATTTGTTTTTTTTCAATTTTCTTAATGAAAAAAAAGAACTCCACTATTTGTTCTTAAAGAAACAGACAATAATGGAGTTCAAAAAAAAAGAAATATTATAAACCTAATACTTCCATAATGTTATCCAAGATAGCTCTTGCATATTTTGGATTGTGAATACCATTTGATTTGTCTTCCAAAAGAACCTGATAAGCATAAGCAGCAGCAGCTTGATTTGGAGTAAGAACTAATGGTGCTGAAGAAGTTGCTTTCCAGCCAGTTGCTGTTCTCCAAGCTAATTCTTGCATCTTTGCATCAACAGCAGCCATGTCAGTTTTGAATTCATCGTAAAAACCTTCTTTATCGTTGAAAGTTTTTACTTCTTCATGACAAGGTGTGCAAGCAAGTGGATTTTGAATTTCGCCTTCCATTGAAGATGTTTTGAATGTATGACCACCAACACCTTCACCATGAACTGCAGGACCCTGAGTCATGTGGCAAGTAACACAAGCATCAGCTACAGCACTATGTACGTTAGATGATGATGGTGTTTTGGAACCAGTTGGAACCCAAGCAATATTGTTTGCAAAAACATTAGCTGCAGGGCTATGGTGTCCACCAAAACGGCTGCTTGTAATGTTATAAGAAGCTGCTCCAAAATCAATAACTGGAGTAGTTCCACGTGCTTGGTGACATTGACCGCAAAGATTACCAGCACCTAAGTCAGCAGTCGCTTTTGGACCAGCTGTTTCGTAGAAAGTAACATCGTTTGTTTTAGTCAATGCCCAGTCAGTTTCATCGTATTTCACGTGAATCTTGTGGCATGTACGGCAATTGATTGTTGCTGGATCATTGTAAGGTCCATTAACTGCGCCAGTTTCAACGTATTCAAGGAATCCTTGATGAGTATGGCATTCAGGGCAACCTGAACCGGCTCTGTTACCATAAAGGTAAATTTCGCCTTCTCCGTGTAAAGATTGTTCCCATTGTGCTGCTTTTTCAAACAATACTACGCCATTATTATGGCAAACGCCGCATTGTTCAGCACCGGATAATCCTGTATCCCCTTTGTCCCCTTTAGCACCAGTTGCGCCAGTTGCGCCTGCTGGTCCTTCAGGACCTTCGCATGCTACGAATGCAATAGATACAAAAAGAATAGGTAAAAATGCGTTTTTCAAAATATTAAGAATTTTTGTCATATTTCCCCCAAAGAAATATTAATAAAAATAAAAAAAACTACAGGGACTAAATTAATAAAAAACAAATAAAAAATCAAACAAATTTATTAAAAAAAATTATCCACATTTAGCAGTAAAAACAGCATAAAATAAGAATAGGAGTGCGTTAACAAGGAAAAAAAGATGATAATAATTAAGAAAAAATAATTTATTAGGCGTCCCTAAAAAGTTCTATTTTGGCTAAACTATGAACAAAAATTAATTTAAAACTATGTTTCAATAAAATATTTTAAATATTATAAGTTATATGAAAGTTTTAAGAAATATGATGTATCTGCTTGAAAAATAAAGATGTATATTGAGAAAGGACAAAATGGAAACTATTTTAGTTTATGTAGTTTCCTTAGTTTTTATAGTTTTTAACAAGTGCTTCAGCGGAGACAATGGCTGACTCTGTAACGCTTGTGCCAGACAAGAATTTGGCGATTTCAGTGATGATTTCTTCTCTGTTTAATTTATGTGAAACAGAAATATTTCGATTTTTTGACTCAATCTTTTCAATAGAAATAACACAATTTCCAGCTGCTGTAACTTGAGGTGAGTGAGTAATACAAATTATTTGATGAGTATGGGAAAATTTACGCATAAGTTCCCCAACCTTATGAGCAATTTTGCCGCTAACTCCGGCATCGATCTCATCGAAAACAAGAATAGGCAGGTTTTTATCAGATGCAGCAAGGGTTTTGAGAGAGAGTAATATTCTGGACAATTCTCCGCCTGAGGCAATCCGAGCAAGCTCTTTAGGTTTTTCGCCCAAATTTGAACTTAATAAAAACTCGCATTTATCAATACCTGTTTCATACATTAATAACTTATTAATATCAAGTTTTTGAATCTCATTCTCCTGAATAGTATTCAAATCAATTTTGAAATCAATAAAATTGAAGCCTAATTCTAATAATAAAGTTGTTATTTCAGTTTCGAATACATTTTTACTTGAAAATCTTTTTTCGGAAATCTCTTTTGCAAGAAGTTTACATATATTGTATTGTTGTTGAATTTCCTCAAATATTTGTTCACTTTTTTTATCAAAATTTGAATTATCGTCAACTATTTCTGAGAGTTTTTCCCTTAATTCCAAAATTTCATCCAAAGAACCATATTTTCTTTTTAATTGATTTAACTGGAAAAGTCGTTGATTAATTTCTTCAATTCTTTGTGGATTATATTGTAAATTTCCGAGATAATTTTCTGAAAAACTTTCAAGTTCATTGAAAAAGGGAATATGCTGATTTATCTCAAAATTAAATTCATTAAATTCTGATTCGAATTTCGATAAATAATCAAGTTTCTTTTTAATTAACGAAAGAATGGAATTTAAGGAATAACTCTCATTGGATAAAGCTTCATAGAGTTCAGATAGATTTGAATTAATAGCTTCTGAGTTTTCTAATAATTTTAATTCATTTCCTAATATCTCATCTTCATTCTCAAGAATATTTAAGGAATTGATTTCAGAAAATATGCTTAATTTTTTTTCAAATTTACTTTTTTCAATTTCGAGATTTTTTTGAAATTCACTGAATTTTTGAATTTGATGTTTTAAGGAAAAAAATTCTTTTTTGTATTGTTTCAATAATTCTAAATTACCGGCAAAAGCATCCAATATATCTAAGTGATTCGCTACGTTTAAAAGTGATTGGTGTTCGAATTGACCATGAAAATCAATAATTTTATCACCAATTTCCTTTAAAACAATAAATTGTGTGGGAGTATCATTTATGAATATGCGGGAATTTCCTGTAAGAGATATTTCACGGCGAATTATCAGGTTGAAAAATTTGTTTTTATCTCCAAATGTTTCGAATATATCAATCTCATATTTCGAAAGCAAATCCCAAACAGGATTATCGATAGATAAAATAAAATTTCCTTCGATAATAGATTTTTTTGCTCCTTCTCGAATAAAACTGGTAGATGCTTTCTCGCCAAGCAATATGGAAAGTGAGTCAATAATTATTGACTTTCCGGCACCGGTCTCACCGATTAGGATATTGAGACCGGATTCGAAATCAATTTCTATTGACTCAATTATTGCAAAGTTTTGTATTAAAAGCTTTGAAAGCATAAAGGCTTATTATGCGCTAAAAAGAGCAGCTTTAACTTCAGTTTCTAATTTATTAAATAAATCCACATTTTCTTTCATCAATTTTTTGAGAGCATCTTTACCTTGCACTCGGTCTTCGCCGTATGCATACCAAGAGCCGGTTTTAGCAACAATGCCTCTTTCAGTAGCAAGGTCTATCATATCGCCAATTTTAGAAATACCTTCATTGTAAAGGATATCTACTTCAACTTCTTTGAAAGGAGGAGCAACTTTGTTTTTAACAATCTTAATACGAACTCTATTGCCGATAATATCAGAACCATCTTTTATTATATCTTTTCGGCGAATATCAATTCGAACTGAAGCATAAAATTTAAGTGCATTACCACCGGTTGTTGTTTCGGGATTGCCGTAAACAATACCAATTTTACTGCGTAATTGATTAGTGAAAACTACCGAAGTTTTGGATTTGCCAATAGCCGCATTTAGTTTACGCATTGCTTGGGACATCAATCTTGCTTGTGAACCCATTTGGGCATCACCCATATCGCCTTCAATTTCTACTCTTGGAGTAAGTGCCGCAACTGAATCAATGATGATAATATCCACAGCATTACTTCTAACTAATGTTTCGACAATATCAAGAGCTTGTTCACCAAATTCAGGCTGAGATAAAAGCAGATTATTCAGGTCCACTCCAACTCGTTGGGCATAATTCACATCAAGAGCATGTTCAGTATCAACGAATGCAGCAATTCCACCCGTTTTTTGTGCTTCTGCTATCATATGTAGGCATAAAGTTGTTTTTCCGGAAGATTCGGGACCGTATACTTCAATGATTCTGCCACGTGGGATTCCACCAATACCGATTGCATTATCTACCGAAATTGATCCTGTAGAAATTGCATCAATCTTCACAATGTCACGGTCATTCAAATGCATAATTGAACCTTTTCCGTGCTGCCGTTCAATTTGTTCAATGGCCAATTTTAAAGCACGTTCCTTTTCTTTGTCAGGACCATTTTTGGTTTGTTCTTCCATTTCTGTTTGATTTTTTGTTTTAGACATATAAGATTAAATATTTTTTCAAATTTATAAAAAAATTAGGGATTTTCATAGAAAGTCTAAAAGAAAAACGAATTATCATATAAATATTGAAATATATTTATAAAAATCTTTTGCATATTAGGTTTATTTTTATTAATTTATATTTTTATAGTTATGAAAAATTCAAAAAATAAATATTTTTTGTAACAATTATTGTTTTGTGTTGTTTTAAGTAATAAGATAGAAGATAAAAAACTTAAAAAATAAATTTTCAACAAATTATATAGGTGGTTTTATGTTAAAGACAAACAAATTAACGAAAATCGGTATCAGCGGAGCGCTTTCAGTCGTTTTGTTCATGCTGGTATTCATAGGTCGTCTCGATGCACAACCTACAAATTATTGTGATCCGAGAACTCCTACAGGCTTTACAGCCCCAACATATTACTATTGCTATCCAGCATATTATTTGCAGATGTACGGTTATCCTGCATATTATTCAACAAGAATAGCAAATGTTACATTAAAAAGTACCAATGGTGGAACACTTTGGAGTTATTCCACTAATCCGTTAACTTTTGATGATATACCGGGCTGTTTCAAATTCTTCAATCAAGTACCTCCAATACAGGTAGATATAGGCGATACTTATGATTTTTCTGTTGATGTAGCCAATGTTTATGGATATACATCATATTATTGCTATTCTGGAACACAAGTGCCTTATACATTCCGTATGTTTATTGACTGGAATGCTGACGGTGATTACGTAGATGCAGGCGAATGGATAAATTCTCCAAGTAGTACAAATCCAATTAATCCTACACCTTCCTGGAGAGCAAACAGACCGCACTGGAATCCAACTCAATCGGCACCGCCTTGGTGTACGAATCAGCTTTATAACTATACTTACCGAGTTAAAATTCCGGATAATGTGGATGCGACAAAGGTTAGAATGAGAGTAATGGGTGCATATTATTATCCTTACTATGAAGATTATGAATATGATTATGGCTATATGAAATACTAT
Source organism: Ignavibacteria bacterium GWF2_33_9 (assembly GCA_001804565.1). Taxonomy (GTDB): domain Bacteria; phylum Bacteroidota; class Ignavibacteria; order Kapaibacteriales; family UBA2268; genus GWF2-33-9. Next base: position 33,953 of record MHAC01000039.1, read on the forward strand.
ATGTCAGGTAAAAACCCATGTTTGGCTTCATATGCTTATGATTATTATAGCTATGGCTATTCTTATGTTTATGCTTATGGCGAAACTGAAGATTATGTAGTAGAATTCCAATTACCATTGCAAGGTGTATTTCCATCTGATTTACCACCAAATGACTTGCTCTATGCTGGTGAAGATTATGATGGAACGACTAGAATTTTGGAAGACGAAGATGGTAATCAGTATTCATGGTTTTTCGAAAGACCATACGTTGAATTCAAAACTCCTCAGCCTGCCGGAATGAAAGTCAAATTTGAGATTAAAGGTGCTTTACCTTCATCCAATGTTGTTTATACAGGTCTTGATGCAAATGGAAATTCTGTTATAGATTGTGAAGGTATTTCTAAAGTAACATTCTACAAGTCAACAGGAAGTGCATCTCCATTAGGAAATGGTGTTATGAAAATCAATAATGGTGGTGAATATCAAGTTTGGATTACACTTTATAAACCAAATGGACAAGAAAAAACACTCATTAAGAAATTTACTGTATCATGGTTGAATGACCTTTCTGTTGCAGAAATTAATTCTCCATTGAACAATGAAGCACCAAGATATTATAAATATCCACCAGATGTACCTGTGCCATTAACAGCTACATTCCAAAACGTGGGTTTGAAAAATATTACTAAGTTCAGAGCATATGCCAGAATATACAGTTCAGAGGGTGTCTTGATACAAACTTACTTTAAAGATTTTGACACATCAAAACCTGAATACAATGTACTTACACCAAAATCAAAAATTATGATAGATTTCGGTGCTTATTCTTATTCTGAACTCGATAAATACAAATTGATAATTGAAGGTGAGCTTCTAAGTGCAAATGATATGGAAGCATTTAATGATTTTCTTCCAAGAGAAAATGACCCGCTTCACATCTTTGAAATTCAGGCTGAAACTGAAATTGGAGCTGTTGATATTATTATTCCGAATGAAGGAAGTACAATATATGCCGGTCGTGCTATTGAACCAACCGGTATGATTCAAAATTTTGGTGTGGGTGATGCTTCAGGTATTACTTGTACAATGGAATTCGAAAATCTAACTACCGGAACAAAGTTTATAAAGACAGTGGATGTTCCAGATGTGCCATCAGGTTTTTATAATAAAAGAACAGCAATTTTCGATGGTTTTGTCTTAGAAGAACCAGGTGATTGGAAAGTAACATTTACTGTAGCTGTTTCCGGTGACTACGTGCTTGATAATAATTCTGTTACTGAATACTTTAAAGTAATAGGTGGTTTGAAAGATGTTGTGAAAGTAGGTATCGGACAAGATTATCCGAACCTTAATACTTTTATGGATGCTTTGTATAATCAAGGTATGAGTGGTAATCTTACTGTATTACTTACTGATGCAGAATATAACTTGTATTCACCAAGTCCTGAATCACCAGCATGGGATTTATCTTCATATATCAATGGTTTGGGCTATGATGCAGTCTCAAAAACAACAAGATATTTGACATTCAAACCAAGTCCTCAAAGAGCAACACAAAAATCCAGTGTGAAAATTAATCTGCATGCGCAATCAGGTAAAGGGGTTTATTTCGGGCAGAATCGTTTCCCATCAAATCCAAATGCACCTGTTTACTTCGCTCCGACTTATGATATTAAGAAGAAATTTATGAACACACCAGGCTGCATTGTCTTTGATGGTGGAGCAAACAAATCACTTAAATTCATTCTTAATTCATTCTCATCAATTCAAGGCCAGGCATTTTTCTTAGGTCGTGGATCGCATGATATTCAAATTAAGAATCTTGTGATTGAAAATGGTACTCCTAAAATTGCTAGTAAAACTTCTCTTCCGAGAATGATTTATAATACAGCAGATGGCTGGAAATTCAATAAAGACTCACTTGAATTAGTTGAAGGCAATCAAGGTTTCTCTGCAGGTATTGCAAACAGAGGAACTCTTACTGCAGATATCTTTGAATCAAATGTACTTTATATTGATACTATTCCTAATTCGAACAATACTTTTGCAGGTAATGAAATTTACGGTTTTGGTTACGGTATTACATCAATGGGTATTGGACCACTTATAAATCCACGTTCATTGATGATTGAAAGATTCTATAACTTAAATAATAAAATTACAGGAAACTTAATCCATGATGTTGAAAGATCCGGTATTTTCCTAGGATTTGAAGAAGATGCAGAAATTAGCAGCAATAGAATTTATAATGTTGTTTCATCTGTTAATGATCAGTCTTATGGTATTGAGGCAGGTGCATATCCTTCAACAACCGGTTATGGATACAATAACGTTGGTTTGCAAGTGTTCGGTAATGAAATCAGTGGCTTAAATGATTCAAAAGAAGTTGCTGCAATCAAATTGTTACAAAATGGTCAGCAATATCCTAATCCATTAGGTGGCTGGATATTCTTCCCTGATACTGATGAAAAATTCTCAGTTTATAACAATATGATTTATGGTATTACTACTTCCGATAAAGCAGCCGGCAGATTTGGTATTTATGCTCTTACAGACAGAGATGCTGATGTATTTACTCCAAAATATCCTAATTATTTTGCTAGAGGAATGTTTATTGCAAATAATACTGTAATTATTCCTGATGACGGAATCAACAATATTGGTAATCAAGCTGGTATTGCAGTAATGAACTTTAACGGAGTTAAATTATTCAATAATGCAATTGCAATTACAGATAATCAGGTTGATAATAGTAATAGTCAATTCGATGCAGCTATTGCATTCCTAGGATCCTTCCCAGGAGCAACTACATTCGAATCTGATTATAATGCTTTCTGGTTAGGTAATAACCAAAACTTATCACATTACAGATTTTATGAAGTTGACGGAGATTCTCAAGTATTGGAAGCAGGCTACAACAATGAATACAAGAGCTTGTTGCAATGGCAAATGTGGACTAAAAATGATTTAAATTCAGTAACAGGATTCAATTTTGTTAATGATTACTTCATGACAACTCAATTACCACAATACAATAGAATTAAACAACCTTATCCATTAGGATCAGTATTGAATAACAGAGGTCTTGCTATTGAAGAAGTAATTGCTGACATTGATGGCAACGTTAGAGGTGATGGTGGTTACAGATACGATATTGGTGCATGTGAATTTAATGGAAATATGTACTTAAGAGATTTACAACCATTATTAATTTCTGCTCCGGGTAATTATCGTCAAACTGCTCCAAGAACATACAGTGAAGCTGAGTATATTATGACTAATGCTCCTGTTGAAGTTACTACTCGTATTTTCAATCCAGGTTCAATGCTTACAGTTGACGCAAAAATGGACTTGACTATTGAAGTTGAAAATCCTGACGGTAGTTATGAACCAGTTATTATGACTACAGCAACAGTAAATAGAATTGAATCCAATGAATTCCAGGATTTAAGTTTCAACTTAGCTGATGGTATGGGAGAAGATTTTGCTCCTTATTCATATTATGATTGGGAAATTGAAGGCAAGAACTATGCAGTTCCAACTCAGTTTGAATCAATGAAAGAAAACGTGACTCCGGTTTACAGAATTACTGTAACTGCAGAAAACGATTTATTCAATAACAATAATACTACTGTTAAGTATGTTCGTTTCTATGTTAAGAAGTCCAATGGCTACAATATTATGGTAAATGCTCCTAGTGACTTAACTCCAATGCCATCAAATCCTAACGTGAACGAAGTTGCAAGAAGATTGAATTATGAATATTTAATAGCAGGTTTGAAAGATATTGGTCTTGAAAAAATTGCTGCAGATAGTAGGTTTGATTTTGATTACTTCAATCGTGATGCTTGGGAAAATAGAGCACTTGACTATACAATGTACAGAACAATGTTCTGGTCAGAAGGTGACAATGATGTTGCAACTGAAGGATTTGACAGATATGAAATGAGTGCTTTGAATGACTTTATCCAAAACGGATACGGTGATTCTAAAGTTAATTTCATTATGGCAAGCCAGGAATATGTACGGAATAATACAAATAACAACATTGGCACATTCTTAACAAATATCTTCCGTGTAAATGATAAAACACCTTCCAATCCAATGGGAGCTGGGGGAAGTTATGATGGATATAACGTGAAAGGTCAAGGTATTGCACGTAACTTTATAACTCCGGTTGTAAGTACAGGTTATCCAAATGATGATGCTCCAAGACCAGGCTTGTTCAATATTGTTAATCTTAACGATGGATTGGCTCAAATTGGTTATACATACGAAACATTGGGTGCATGGGCACCAACACCAGCTCAAAATACTGATAAGATTATGGCAGTTGCAACAACAACTCAGTTGTATAATGCTGTTTACTTCGGTATTGACTGGAGACATTTCCAAGACTTGCAAACTCCAATGAGAGGTGTTCTTGACTTTGCTGAACAAAATGATGGTAAAATCTTACCTATTAACTTGTTAAGCTTCAATGCTGAACAAGCAGCAAGCAGAGTTGATATTAATTGGACAACAGCATCAGAATTTAACTCAGCTTACTTCCAGGTAGAAAAAGCAAATGTTAAGAGTGAATCAGTTGGTGAATTTGCTAAAATTGCTACAGTAGATGCAGCAGGCACAAGTGGAGACATCAAAAACTATGGTCCAATTTCTGATAAAGATGTTCTATTTGGTGCAACTTATTCATATAGACTTAAAATGGTAGACAAAGATGGTTCTTATTCATATAGCGACAATAAACTCGTTACAATTAACGGTTCAGATGGTACTGTGTGGATGAGTGAAGTAACTCCAAGACCTGCTACTTCAGTAGTAAAAGTTGATTTACAAATGTCAAATTCAATGAGTGTTGATTTGTCTGTATTCGATTTAAATGGTCGTAAGGTTCTTAATGTATTGAATGGTTCGACTACATCTCGTGAACTTTCAATCAACGTTTCAACTTTAGCTGCCGGTTCTTATACATTGGTTCTTAGCAGCGGTGATGTTTATATTACAAGAACATTCACTGTTGTAAGATAATCATCGTATTTCTTACAAAAGAAGGTTGTCTTATAGGGCAACCTTCTTTTTTTTGTATTTTTGTAAATTAGTTATTTTGTAAAGAGAAATAAAATGAAATTTATTGATATAGCGGAAATTTATGTTAAAGCTGGTGATGGCGGTGCAGGTCACGTTAGTTTCAGAAGGGAAAAATATGTGCCGAAAGGTGGTCCTGATGGAGGTGATGGCGGGAAAGGCGGCAATGTGATAATTCAGGCAAATAAAGATATGAATACATTACTGGATTATAAGTTTAAGCAAAAGTTTTTGGCACAAGATGGTGAAAAAGGCGGTAGAGTTAAACGTTCCGGAAAAGATGGAAAACATATTAAGATTAAGGTGCCCGTTGGAACCATGATATTTGATGCTCAGACTGATGAACTTATTACAGACTTAATTATAGATAAGCAAAAGGTTGTAATTGCAAAAGGTGGTAAAGGTGGAATGGGTAATATGAATTTTGCTACACCCACAAATCGTTCACCTAGGTATGCTCAACCCGGAATACCCGGACCTGAACTTTTTTTACGGCTTGAATTGAAATTGCTTGCTGATGTTGGGATTATTGGTTTTCCTAATGTAGGAAAGTCGACACTTATATCTGTTATTTCAGCTGCTAAACCTAAAATTGCAGACTATCCTTTCACAACTCTTGTTCCTAATTTGGGAGTTGTAAAAATTGATGAATTTCAGAGTTATAGTGTTGCTGATGTTCCAGGTCTAATTCAAGGTGCATCGGAAGGGAAGGGATTAGGAATTCAATTTCTAAGGCATATTGAAAGAACAAAAATATTACTCTTCGTTCTTGATGCTACTTCGGAGGACATTAAAAAAGATTACAAAATATTGAGTAAAGAATTAGAAAAATTCAATCCTGAAATGTTATACAAAAAAAGAATGATTTGTCTTTCTAAATGTGATACATTGGACCAAGAAACAGTTCAAGCACTGACGAAACTGAAACTTGATCCAAAAGCAGGAAAACCACTGATTATTTCATCGGTAACAAATCTCAACATAAATGAATTGAAATTCAAATTATGGGATTTACTGCTTGAATTTAAGCAAGATGAGGAAAATTCATTAAGCTAATAAAAAAAGCCGGGTATTAAATGCCCGGCATAGTGAAAATTGCATATTACATTGTGTAGATCATAATTTTATATTTAACCCTCCGATAAATCCTAATTTACTTGTGTTATACCATATACCTTGATTTGAGTATAATACTGAACCACCTTCTAATCCGAAGAAGAAGCCCATATTCAATAAATCGTACTGCATCGTAAGATTACTGCGAACAATAGGTCCTAATGAGGAACTACCTGCAAATAATTGTGCAGCCGGATGAAAACCTATAATTTCAAATTGTTTAAATTCGAATTTACTTGCTAGGCCAAAGTAGAAAATACTTGATGATTGTTCGTATTGAACAGATGTATTTGGATCTAAATAAATTTGCGAATAAGGTTCTGATCCAAATTCTCCGCCTAAATAAATACCATTAAAGGCTTCAATAAATCCACCAAAGCAATAACTATTGAAGTAAAAATTACGTCCTTGTAAACTCTTTTCCGGATTTGTAACAGCATATAAACCACGATATTGCAACAAGAAATCTTCTTTGCTAGAATTTGTCAGAATAGCTCTTGAAATCTTAGAAAATATACCATTCTTTGGTATGATGGTAGTCGGGGACATATATTCATAAAGTGATTCATTCACTGCTAGATTAAATCTTGGATCCAGAAGATTTTCTTCTAAACTATTTTGATTGTTAATTTCACTTGAACTGAGTTGTTTAATATCTTGTTTTGATTGTTGTGATTCTTCAGAGGTATTATCAGTATTGTTGAGAACAATATCAGCATTTTTCTTTTCTGAAGAGATTGTGAAATCTTTTTTGCTATTACTAGCTGTTGTTGAATTAACAATTGAATTACTGACAACAGGAATTTCTGTTTTTTCTTCAACCGGGGTAACATTCTTTGAATCTGTTTGTAAGGAATTATTTACTGATGAATTCATCACCTTAGAAGTATTTTGGGAAATTTCACTCAATTCATTTGAATTAAATGCATAGTAAGTGAAATAGGTGGTAGCAGTAAAGAACAATAATAATAATCCCAAAAGAGAATATTTATATTTCGAAATAAATGTTTTTCCAAAAATTAATCTTGAAATATTATCCACTTCTAGAAATACAGCTTTATCTAGTTCAGGATTTGTGGGTACAATATATCTGTCGTTCTTAATTGCTTTTTGAATTTCCAGATAATCTGTTAAGTTATCTTTATATTCCGGAAAAGTAGAAATCTCATCCATGATTGCCGATTCTTCTGAATAAGTTAAATCTCTGTCCAGCAACCTGTTTATGAGTTCGTCTTCTCTATTTAATGTAAATTTATCCATTTTAAACCATATTTGTCATTCTTCTTCTCATCTTCACTACTAAATCTTTTATCATTTTTCGTGCTCGATGAATTTTTACTCTTACGTTTACTTGGGTGTCTCCTGTAATTTCTGCAATTGCAGGATAGTTCAATTCTTCATACTCATAGAGTATAAAAACTTCTTTTAAATGTTCAGGTAATTTATTCACAGCAGTTCTGACTAACTCAATTGTATCTTCATAATCAGATTTATCTTTCTCCATTCCAATCATATATTCTGTGTAAATATTCGAACGTCTGCTTAAAGATTTAAAGTGATTTGAACAGGAATTAATTACTGTTGAGTATAGGTAGGATTTAAAATTATCCAATTTTTTCTTTTTACCTTCAGCCCCTACAATATACACTTTAGTGAATACATCCTGAAACAAGTCTTTAACGTGTTGCTTATCACCCAATATTTTGTATAAGAACGAATTAATCTTCCCTGAATATCTTTTATAGATTTCATTAAAAGCACAATTACTTACCTCTCTGGATTTAGAGAATAATATAAATAATTCCTCATCGGATAATGTTTCATAATCGTACTTCATTATATATCTTTAAACACCTTAAATCGTTAATTGTTACAAAAAAGTTTTAAAAAATAGAATTTTTTATGTTTTTTTTTCTAAAGTTCAGATTTTATTTTGGAAATTAACATTTCTACTTCGTTTCTTTCAATTGCTTCAGCAATGATTCTAACGATTGGTTCTGTATTTGATTTTCGAATTTGGACCCAACTTGAAGGAAAAATGAATTTTAATCCATCCTCTTCGATAATGCTGCAATCCGAAAATATATTTTTAACTTTATTTCTAAGTTCAGCGAAATCTCCTTCAAAATGGAATTTATCTTTTATCATTGAATAATTAGGGATTGCTTGCCTTAATTGGCTTAATGTCTTATTCGTACGTGTTAAAAGTGACAAAATAAGAGATATACCTACAAGTGAATCTCTCCCATAATGGCATTCAGGTAATATCACACCGCCACTTCCTTCACCACCGATTACAGCAGAAAGTGATATCATTTGTTTTACAACATTTATTTCGCCTACTGCTGATCTTGCAACTGATCCACCAAATTTCTTGGTAATATATTCAACACCTTGAGTTGTTGAGTGATTTACGACTGCCACAGGATTTGATTTGCCATGCAAATAACTCATCACAGACCAAACTGAAAGTACAATTGTATTTTCTTCACCAATTGGATTTCCGTTTTCATCAATCAGTACTAATCGGTCAGCATCCGGATCAACAGATATTCCCAAATCTGCATGTTCATCTTTAACTCTTGATGCTAATGCAGTTAAATTCACTGGTAATGGTTCGGGAAGATGTGGAAATATACCTGATTCGTCGCAATATAGCGGTATAACGTTGCATCCAAATTCTCGAAGTAACTTCGGTACAATTTTGGAGCCTGAAGCATTTACTGCATCGACTACTACTTTAAAATTGTTTTTGCGAATATCATCAATTATATCTGAAACATAACGTAAATTTAATACTGAATTAATATGTGAATCGAAAGCATTTGAATTACTTGCAAGAATTTCTTCTTCACTGAGACTACTTAGTTCAAATTCTTCATTATCTGACAATTCATCAAAAATCTTCCATAATTTTGTGTTTTCTTCTGCATCCAGAAATATCCCTTCAGCATTGATGAATTTGAGTCCATTCCAATCATCGGGATTATGAGATGCAGTGATTGATATTCCTCCTGCAGCATTTTCCGTTTCAGTAATAAACTGAACAGTAGGTGAGGGTACAATTCCAATGATATTTACATTACGATTAAGTTTCTGAAATGCCGAAAAAAGTAATTTTTCAATTTTCTTACCGCTTGGACGACCATCCCTGCCTATTACAATATGTCCTTCAGGGCAAAATTGATGAAAAGCAGAAGCATATTTTGTTATAAGATTATCGGATAGGGATCCATCACTTAAAGTAGCCCTGAGACCAGATATAGAACGAATAATCGACATATTTTCCCTTATATAATTTCCTAATGAATAATTCTAATACGTATAGAACGATTTAAAAAGCGTCCTTGTGGAGTATTTTCAGGAAATTTCATTTGATTTGTGACAATAGTAAATTTGAATTTTTCCTTTGCAATGGAATTTATAAAATTCAGCGTATTTGAAGCTCTTTCTTTTGCAAGTTCTTCATTTCGGGATACACTTCCCAATTCATCAGCATTGCCCAATATTTCCAAAGTTACTCCCGAAGGTAATTTCTCAGCCATTTGCTTGATTAAATCTTTATTTTCATTCGATAGTTTTGAGCTATTATAGTCAAATCTCAAAATTGCCTGAAAATTGCTCAGATTCAAATCAACATTTTTTCTGGAAATCTTCTTCATATCGAATTGTTCGAAATGAATTTCTTCCTTATTAGCATAATAGTAAGAAATTTTGAAGTTTAAAGTTGTATCAAACTGATTTAACCGATTGTCGATTGGAATATTATAATTTCCTGTTTTATGTAAATAAAAAATTGAATCAGAAAGATTATTTTGAATCTTCACAGAATCACCATTGATATCCAGAATCATAGCATCGAATGTAATTTTGCCTTTCAAATTTGAATATTTTTGAATATCAATATATTCTTGAAGAGGCGCATCTTTGAGAATAATTTCCACACGCTGATTTTCAAGAATACCTTCCTCAAATTCTTGATTGGATGGATTTTGGGGTGATACTAAATTTAATAATTTAATTTTATTTTTGGGGACACCGAGACTTAACAAAGTATTTTGTACCGTCAAAGCACGTTTTTTTGATAATTCTTTTCCTTCAGGTTCATTCTCATTGCCTGATGTAGAGGATTGCAAGATAATTTCAGATTTAGGATTATCTTTAATAATTGCTGCAATTCTTGGTAAAAGGAACCTATGGATTTTTAATGCATCGCCAATAAAAACATTTTCGGGTACATTTTTTTCTTTATATAATTCTGCAATATTAGCGGAATTCTTGTCGAAAAATACATTATTAACAATTGGTAAACTTGCGAGAAGTTCGCTTCCTACTTCAATTACTCCTTCCAACTGAACATTTTGAATATACACAATTGGGTCTCTTGTAGGGAATATAACTGGTGAAGTATTTACTTCAGTTGGTATTTTTTCAATTTCAACGTGTCTTATTTCAATATCTTTTTTGGGAATTTTCTTTTTTTCTTTGAAAATAATTGGGTATCCTAATTCAAATCTCAAGGCAAAAATCTTCCAATCAGTATCTGAAGTTATATTATTCAGAGTATAATTAATACTGATTTTATAAGTACCTAATTTTTTGGTCATTGCTTCTAAACCAAGTCCAAGAATTATGAAAGGATTGGAAGCAGTCTGAATTGTTCCTGAAGCAAGAGGTCTTTCTTTAGTTTGAGAGTCATTAATATTCTGGAATACGGCAGTCTCAGGTTCCATAATTACTTCTTTCTGTTCAAAATCCTTTATTATTGGAATTGCAAAACGTAAATTTCCAACGATTCTTGAGGTGAAATTCTGATTTTGCAGAATATTATATCCAATTCCGGGACTTAATTCAATAACACCAAAGTTTGCAAGAAGTCTGTTTTGTGAATGAACTTCTATTACATTTCCTGTTGATGAATCTCTAACAGGGAACTTTAGATTTTGTGTTAAATATGATTTATTAAATGTAAAACCTATTTGAAATTCTGTGTATATATCTTTGTCCCAATATTTTTCGAGGCTAACACTAAGAGGAATACTCCAGCCGAAACCATTATCGAAATGACCACAATCAACTGAACCTAAAAAACCATTAAAATTCAACAAATGATAATCATAGGAAAAACCAATTTTAGGTATAATTCGGAAAAGTTCTGAATCTGCTGGCAGTGAAGAATTATCGTGGCTTTGTGCGAATCCTATGTATGGGATAAAAATAAAAATGAAAATCAGTAAGTTATATTTTGTATTGATTTTCATTTTTGCTGAATTTACTTTGTTATTACGATATTCACAAAAGTTCCAACTTGTACGGATTCACCACTCAATGGTATTTGGCTAATAATTGTACCAGGTACATAAGTTTCATTCTTTTGATAAGTAACTTCACCTAATTTTAAACCAATCGCTTCCAATTGTTTCTGGGCTTCTGTGAGAGTTAAACCGTAGAGATTTGGTGCTAGAATTTCATCAAAACCAGAACTTATAGTGAGATCCACTCGTGCATTATAACCCAGTTTAGTTCCTACTAAAGGATTTTGACTTATTACTTTACCTTTAGGAATTGAATCATTTGTTACGTATGTGACATTCCCAATGCTTAAATCAGAATTGAGTATTAAATTTTTTGCAGCAGTTTCATCTTTTAAAATCAAATAGGGTACCGAGACAGTTTCAATACCTTTACTAATTGTCAGTAATATCTGGCGTGATTCTTTAACTTTAGTCCCAGGAGAAGGTAGTTGATTAATAACTATATTTTTTGGGAACTTATCGTTATACTGTTCACTAACAACTTTATAAGTTAGATTCGATTCAATTAATAATTGCTTTGCATCTTCAATTTTCATTGAAACCGTATTGGGAACATCAACAATTTCTCGGTCCTTCACCATTGAGGGTAATACCCAATTATCAAAAATAAAAAATAAAATGAGTATAAATCCCAAAAAGCCTGCTAATACTTCAATGTAAGGTAATATCTCTTTAAATTTTGTTGCCATTCAAATCAAAAATTTTTGAAAATCGTTATTATTACAATGTTAAAGGAATTTATAACAAAATCCCGAAAATTCAATTTTAAGAAACTACAATTTAATGAATTCAAATAATACAATCCTTAACGATATTGCAAAAAAAATAAAAATATCACAAAATATTTTAATTATTACACATTCAAACCCTGATGGGGATGGCATTGGCTCAATGTTAGCTATGTATTTTTATGCAAGTCAATTTTGCGAAAAAATTAAATGCCTGATTGTTGATGAAGTTCCAAAAAATCTGAAATTCCTTTCTGGTACTGATAAAATTGAAAAATTTAATTCCCAAAAACATACTTCATTTCTTAAGAAAAGCGATTTAATTCTGTTCTTGGATTTTAATGATTTGACAAGAATCAGAGAACTAGGAACCCCTGTGGCAGAAACTTCAGCATATAAAATAATGATTGACCATCATCCTGATACGAAAGATATTGCACATATTACATACGTAAATACTCATGCATCTTCAACTGGTGAATTAGTATGGAATATAATTTCGAATGATATTGAAGCAAAATTAAATATTAATATTGTTAATGCACTGTATGCTGCTATAATGACTGATACAGGTAGTTTCCGTTTTTCTTCCACTACTGCAAAGGTTCATGAAATAATTGCTCAATTAATTGATTTGGGAGCAGATCCTTATTTACTTTATGATAAAATTTACAACCAGAGTTCAATAAATGTAGTACGACTTTTGGGATTGGTTTTATCGGAATTGAAACTATTTGAATCCGGTAAAGTATGTATTATGCAAATTAGTGAGGATATGTTCCGGAAGACAAACACCACTACAAAGGATACAGAATTTATTGTTGAAAGAACATTAGGTATAGAAGGTGTTTTGGTAGGGATTTTGCTAACAGAAGTAAAGGAAAGAAATGAGATAAAAATCTCTTTACGTTCCAAAAGAGAAGTTGAAATTAATAAAGTAGCCAATAATTTGGGTGGCGGCGGACATAGAAATGCATCTGGCGCAAATATAAAAAATGTTACATTGGAAAATGCTACTGAAATGGTTTTGAGACAAATAAGTAAATTAAATTTAGCAAAAAATTTGTAATTTATATTTTTCTTATTATTGAATATTAAATCTTTGTGTT
>MHAC01000040.1 GCA_001804565.1 Ignavibacteria bacterium GWF2_33_9
ACAGTTCTTTAGAATTGTTTAAGTTTGTAATGTAGCATATGTCAAAATCAAGAAATTCACACAATTTAGGTTAATCTATGAAAAAATTAATAACTCTTTCTGCATTTATAGTTTTGTTTTCAATATCTTCCGCATTTGCATTACCTAACTTCTGGTATTCAGGAGTAGCATACAACGCCGGTGGGCAAATAATTAACACTTCTCCTCTAGCAAGTGTCGAAGTTACTGTTTCTGATGGGACAAATACAATGATCCAAACAATACCAAATGTACCTGTAAATGCCTTTGGGATTTTCAATGTTTTTGTGAATGGACCGGGATTATCATCTGTAACGATGAAATCAAACTCATCAATATTGATTAAAGTTAATGATGTTACTTGTATAGGTTCAGCATTATCTTCAATTAACTTGTCTAGTTATAATTACGGAGATTATATTGAATTAAATTCTTCAGAAGTTAACGGTGTATTACCGGTACAAAATGGAGGTACAGGAAGGTCAAGTCTTACTAATAATGCTTTATTAGCCGGAAATAATGCTGGGAATGTACAATCATTACCTTATGGCACAAATGGTCAAATCTTAACTTCGAATGGTAATGGTAGTTTGCCAACATGGGTGGACCCTAATGAAAGCTCAACTAAAACAAGAGCAATTTTAATAAGTCCTCATATGTGTGCTAATTCAACATTGGTTACTTATCCTCCTGGATATTCTCGTCAAGTTTTAGAATTCCCAGCTAATAATTCAACATCTAGTGGAAAGACACAAATAGATTTGCCAATTCCTCCAGATTGGGATAGAACAACAAATATGCAATTGGAGGTTTATTACAGTGCTGCACTAACAGGTAACATATATTTCCTTATGTGGGCTAAAGGATATAAAATTGGAGATTATGGATATGTTTCTGGTTATAATATGACTCAATATGCACCTGTTGAAAATCCTTATACTCTGTATAGTTTTACAAAAACAATATCTGCAAGCCAATTTAACTCTGCAGATGTTCTATTCTTTTTATCTTTGATGAGATATGACTATGCGGGATATGGTGACGATAATGAAGGTGTTGTTTATGTTCATAGCATTAAGTTGACATATACTTCACTTTAATTTTGAATTATTTTTTTTCCAAAAGCCGACTCACTTTAAGTCGGCTTTTTTTTTCCTAAACTTGCAGAATAAGGCGACTCGAATCCCAAACGCTTTCACTTTCAGCACAATTAATCTGATTGGTTTAGAATTTACATAATCTACCTATTTCTGTAATCCCTTTATCCAATTCCCTATATCGTGGGTAAAGTCGGGTTTAGTGTTATAATATAAATGATTTCCGTCTGTGTAAAGATATTTGTTGTTTTCGTCCATCCATGATTTAAATGGAATATTCTCATCGCTTGCCAGTTTAGAAATTATTTCATCAAAATCGGGGCAATAAGTATTTTCTAAATCTAACATTTGAGGTGAAACAGGGATTCGGACTAAATATACTCTGCCGTGTTTTTTCAGAAATTGAATAGTTTTGCGTAAATAATTAAGCCGAACAGAAGAGAAGTGATATTTTGCTGAATACTTTTCTTTATATTCCGATACCTTCTTTTCAGCTCTCTTTATTATTTTTGTTTCCTCCATTCCAACATTCACTTCAAGCCATCCGTCAGAATGCAAATGTACATAAAATGACTGACGAAAACGGAAGATTAACTCATTGAAATTATTGAAAATATATTCAAGATTCGGATTTTGATTATAGCTGCTGACAGTCGAAAAAAGTCCCTTAAGTTCAGTAAACTGATTTTCGTCATTTGGATTGCTTCCGCCTGAAGATAAACTCCAAGGGTCAACTGATAGGATAAAGATACCATCATTTACGTTATTTTGTAATTTCTTCTTTATTGCTTGCAGATATTTTGCTCCGTAAGGGCTATCTTCAATTGTGAATGAAAAATTGTAAATATCGTTTCTTACTAGCACTTCATTCAATATTTCCGGTCGAATTCCTTGTGCTGCACGTGAATTTCCGAGGATCAAAGATGTTTGCTTTGGACTGGTGAAACGTGCATAAAAAGCATCACCGTATCTGAAAAGATAATAAATCATCCCACTTGCTAAAACGAGCAAGATTAAACCGAAAATGAGTGCTTTCTTGAAAAAAATTAACATATCAGAACTGGAAATAAATGAATGCCTGTTCTTTGCCAAGCGATAAAATAATGATTAATATAATTGAATAATAAAATGCCCATCGAACAGGACGATACCAGCTTAAACCTACGTGTTCAATAGCGTATTTGCTTTCTCTACCAATCCACTCAATAGCAATGAAGATTGCTGTCAGAAATAATGTAATCAACATTTCACTATTAATTAAAGTTGGTAAAGAAAAAAATGAAGTCGAAAAAATCCCCGAAATATATGCAAATGCAGTTCCGATACTTGCCGAACGGAAGAATATCCATGCAAACAAAGTTAAGGCAAAAGTAACAATGATTGACATTGCCTCTCTAAAAGACGGAAACATTTTTCCGGCTGCAATTACATCCAGATTTTTCCTGTTTTGTTTGAAAAGCATCAATGGCAGGAAGAAAAGAGCATTCAAAGCACCCCAGACGATAAAAGTCCAATTTGCTCCGTGCCAGAACCCGCTGATAACAAATATTGCGAAGATATTCCTAATCTTCTTCCATATTGGACCTCTGTTTCCACCAATTGGTATATAGAGATAGTCCCTGAACCACGATGAAAGTGAAATATGCCATCTTCGCCAAAATTCAGCAATGTCTCTCGAAAAATACGGATTTGCAAAATTCCTCATCAAGTCAAAACCGAATAACTTCCCTAAACCAATTGCGATATCTGAGTATCCTGAGAAATCACCATAAATTTGCACAGCAAAGAAAAACACTCCCAAAAGCAAAGTGCTACCTGAATAATCAGCTGAATTATTGAAAATCATATTCGCATAAATAGCAGCGGAATCCGCAATTACAAGTTTTTTGAAAAAACCCCAGAGAATTTGCCGCATTCCGTCAACTGCTTTTGAATAATTGAATTTCCTTTCTTTCAGAAATTGCGGGAGAAAATGAGTGGCTCTTTCAATAGGTCCTGCCACAAGCTGAGGAAAGAAACTAACATAAGCAGAAAATGAAATGATATCCTCTGATGGTGGCATCTTTCTTCGGTAAACATCAATTGTATAGCTTAATGTCTGGAATGTATAAAAACTAATACCAACAGGCAGAATTATATGCAAGGTATTTACATTTAACTGAGTTCCAAATAGTGTAAAAGCACTTTGGAAATTATCTAAGAAGAAATTGAAATACTTGAAAAATCCAAGCATCCCTAAATTCCCTATAATACTCAATGACAAAAAGAACTTGCGTTTTTTAGTCGAGTTTTCATTTTTTAATGACAATCCAACAAAAAAGTCAATTAATGTGCTGATAACAATTAAGGAAAGAAATCGCCAATCCCACCAACCATAGAAAATATAACTGGAAATAACAATTAATAAATTTTGCAATCTCAAATTTCGTGAGAAAACAAACCAATACAGCACAAAGAATATTGGCAGAAAAATTGCAAAATCTAATGAATTGAAAAGCATTGATAACTAAAGTAATGAAAAATTTGAAAAAAGTACAAAACAATATCTACAAAATTAGGATATTCAGACAAATAACACTAAACTTAAATATATAGTATAACAAATCGTTATATACTTTTTCAAAGATTAAATCCATATCTTTTATATTTTTAATCTACAAATTTAAACTACACTAAAGTGAATTCACAAAATCAATCACAAGAATTCGGCACGCTTTACATCGTTTCCACTCCGATAGGAAACAAGAAAGACATAACATACCGTGCCGCACAAATTCTCCAAAACGCAGATATAGTCGTAGGAGAAGAATTTAAAGAAACATCAAAGTTATTGATGAATCTTTCGCTTACAAAGGACATAGAATTGCTCAATGAGCATAATGAAGGAGAGCAAACAGGAGTATTGCTTGAATTACTGAAATCCGGCAAATCGCTCGCATTAGTATCGGATTGCGGCACACCAATATTTGCCGACCCGGGTCTGAATATTACAAAACTATGTATCAGCCATGGCATAGAAGTACATGCTATTCCGGGAGCAAGCAGCATTATGACTGCACTCGTTACAAGCGGTTTCACGCTGAAACAATTCCTTTATGCAGGTTTTCTGCAAAGAACAGGAGAAGAGAGAATTGACGAAATTCTTCAATTAACAAAAGTACGCAAAACAGTTGTTGTAATGGATACACCTTACAGATTGAAAGTGTTGCTGGAAGCTTTTGCGAGTATTATTCCACACCGTCCCGCTTATGTTGGGATGAACTTAACAATGGGATCCGAAACTCATCATTACGGAACTTTTCGTGAACTTTATAATAAGTTCAAGTCAGAAAAGTTCAAAGCAGAATATGTGCTGGTTTTCCAAGGATTGGATAATTCCAACAAAGAAGAAAAAGCACGACTTTCAAAAATGATTACAATTAGAAAGAATAATCCTGATAACTTTTATAAATTATTAAATGTAGATATGGATGAAGAATATATTCCTGATGAATTTAATAATGAAGAGTTCAGTAATATTAATGAATCTGAAGAAGAAAATTCTGAAAATAATTTCGATCAAATACTTGAAATTAATGATATACTTGATGAAGGTGAATTAGATGAAATCAATGAAATAGTGGAAGAAATCGAATTAGACGAACTTAATGATTTAGAAGATGAAAATGAATTAGATGAAATCAATGAATTTGATTCAGATGAAGACATAATCGCTATTGATGATGAAGGAAATATCTCAACTCTTTCTGAATTTATGGAAGAAGCACCTATTCGTTTAAGAGAAAATAGGACAATTGAACCCAAAGGGGAGAAGAAACGATTTGACCGCTCCCAAAGAGGTAGTAGTTATCGTGACAGAAGAAGAAGCGATGACAGACCTCGCTCGGAGAGAAGTGATGACAGAGGTGGTGACAGACCACGTTTTGAGAGAAGTGGTGGAAGTGGTGAAGATAGACCACGCTCTGACAGAAGAGACAACAGAGGTGGTGACAGACCACGTTTCGAGAGAAGAGATGATAGAGGTGGTGATAGACCACGTTTCGAGAGAAGTGGTGGAAGTGGTGAAGACAGACCACGTTTCGATAGAAGAGATGACAGAGGCGGAGATAGACCACGTTTCGAGAGAAGTGGTGGAAGCGGCAGTGACAGACCACGCTTTGAGAGAAGTGGTGGAAGCGGCAGCGATAGACCACGTTTCGAGAGAAGTGGTGGAAGTGGTGAAGATAGACCACGCTCTGACAGAAGAGACAACAGAGGTGGTGACAGACCACGTTTCGAGAGAAGTGGTGATAGGCCACGTTCAGACAGAAGAGATGACAGAGGCGGAGATAGGCCACGTTTCGGGAGAAGTGGTGGAAGCGGCAGCGACAGACCACGTTTTGAGAGAAGTGGTGGAAGTGGCAGCGACAGACCACGCTTTGAGAGAAGTGGTGGAAGCGGCAGCGACAGACCACGTTTCGAAAGAAGTGGTGGAAGTGGTGGCGATAGACCACGTTTCGAAAGAAGTAGTGGAAGTGGCGGCGATAGACCACGTTTCGACAGAAGAGATGACAGAGGCGGTGATAGACCACGCTTTGAAAAGAGAGATGATTTCAAAAGAGATGACAAGGGTTCTTCTTTTGGAGATAGACCAAAAAGCAGAAGTGGTGGTGACAGAGATTCACGTGGAGGAGAACGAAAATTTGGCTCTGATAAAAGATTCGGTGACAAAAGAAAATCATTTTCCGGACATGGAGATAAAAGAAAATCCGGAGGTTCTTTTGGTAAAAGAAAAACCGGATTCAGAAAATAATTAATTTTATTTTTTAAAAGGTATTATAAAGAAAGGCTGATTAGTTTGCAATAAAATTAATCAGCTTATCTTTTACAAAGATAACCTTCCTGATTGTAAGTCCTTCCAGGAATTTAACCACATTTTCGTTCTCACGTGCAATTGGTTCAATGTCCGACTGAGCAGCACCAAGAGATCCTGCAACTTTTCCTCTGATTTTGGAATTTACTTGCACAACAAATTCAATTGAATTTTGCACTGTTTTGGAATCATCGAAATCAGGGAATTCCGCAAAAGTAATCGAATTAGAATTGCCCATTTTCTGCCAGATTTCTTCTGCCAAATGCGGAGCAAAAGGTGCCAGACAGCGAATGAATTTACTTGCGGCTTCTGTTGGGAACACATCATATCGTGCAAATTCATTTGCAAAAATCATCATTTGCGAAATTGCAGTATTGAATCGAAGTTTTTCTATGTCATCACCGACTTTCTTTACTGTGCTGTGCAGCATAAATTCCTGTTCGGCATTCAAATGTGTGTCCTGAATTTTGGGTGAAAAATTGCCTTCATCGTCCAAATACATTCTCCAGACTTTATTGAGAAAACGGAAAACACCTTCAATGCCTGTTTTGGACCAAGGCTTTGATTGTTCCAAAGGACCTAGAAACATTTCGAAAAGGCGGAGCGAATCAGCACCATATTCTTCGACGACTTTATCAGGGTTTACAACATTTTTCAATGATTTGGACATTTTGGCAACAATTTCTTCCAATTCTTCACCTGTTTGAGTGTGGAAGAATTTTCCGTTATCTTCTCGAACCATATCATTAGGGATAAGTACATTATTCTTGTTCCTGTAAGAAAATGCTAAAATTAAACCCTGATGGAAAAGCTTTTTGAAAGGTTCAGGAGTGGAAACCAAATTATAATCGAAGAGCACTTTATGCCAGAAACGTGCATAGAGCAAGTGAAGTACTGCATGCTCAGCACCACCTATATATAAATCTATTCCGCCATTGCCCATCCAAAAATTTTCCTTGTCTTCAGCAGCAAAAATATCATTGTTTTGTGGGTCAATATAGCGTAGATAATACCAGCATGAACCCGCCCATTGCGGCATTGTATTTGTTTCGAGTTTGGCACGTTTTCCTGTTTTTTTGTCAATAAAATCAACCCATTCTGGAACTTTTGCCAGAGGTGACTCTCCTGTTCCTGCCGGCTGGAAATCACTCACATAAGGCAAAGTCAGCGGTAGTTCATCTTCGTCAAGCGCTCGTTTTGTCCCATCTTCGAAGAACATTACAGGAATAGGTTCGCCCCAATAACGCTGTCGTGAAAAAAGCCAGTCTCTCAAGCGGAATTGTACCTTGCCAACGCCGATTCCTTTTGTTTCCAACCAATTTATGATTGCTTTTTTTGCTTCATAATACGGTAAATCATTAAGAGATACTTCAGAATTTTCGGAATTCATTCCTTTTCCGTCATAAGTGCAAAATGATTCGATTTGTACATCAATTTCTTCACCGGAAGCCGGAGTTACAACCTGAACAATTGGCAGATTGAACATTTTTGCGAATTCATGGTCACGTTCATCATGAGCCGGAACTGCCATAATGGCTCCTGTTCCGTAATGACCAAGCACATAATCGGCAATCCAAATCTGAATTTTGCCGCCGGTTGCAGGATTTATTGCATAACCTCCTGTGAAAATACCTGTTTTATTCTTAACAAGTTCAGTTCTTTCTAGGTCAGTCTTCATTGAAGCAGATTCGATATAGCTAACTACTTTTTCCAAATTTTCTGCAGTTGTAACTTCTTTCACAAAGGGATGTTCCGGAGCGAGCACCATATAGGTAGCACCAAAAATTGTATCAGGGCGGGTAGTGTAAATTCTGATTTTCTTCTCTGAACCATCAATTCCGAAATCAACTTCAGCACCTTCACTGCGGCCAATCCAGTTTTTCTGCATTTCCATTGTCGAACTAGGCCAATCTACCATTTCCAAATCATCAAGTAATCTTTGTGCATATTTTGTAATTCGTATCATCCATTGCTTCATCGGACGGCGTTCCACAGTATAACCTTTTTCACGCCATTCGTCCACTTCTTCATTTGCAAGCACAGTACCCAATTCTTCACACCAGTTCACCGGAATTTCGGAAATATATGCCAGGCGGTTTTGATCTTTATATTCCTCAATATCTTTTTCACCATTCAAATAAGAAGGGATTGGCAATTCATCTATAGGTCTTGCTTTCTGCAAATTCTCATCGAAAAATGAATTATAAATTTTCAGGAACATCCACTGAGTCCATTTATAATAATTCGGTGAAGTTGTGTTCACTTCACGTGACCAATCATAGGAAAAGCCAAGTAATTTCAATTGTCTGCGGAAATTTTCAATATTCTTTTCTGTAGCAATTTCCGGATGTATTCCTGTTTGCATGGAATATCTTTCTGTTGGTAAGCCGAATGCATCGAATCCCATTGGATGCAGTACACTGAAACCCTTTGCTTTCTTATAGCGAGTAATTATATCACTTGCTGTGTAACCTTCCGGATGACCAATATGCAATCCTGCACCACTAGGGTAAGGAAACATATCCAAAATATAGTACTTCGGCTTAGAAAAATCTTCTATAGTTTTATTTGTATTATTGTCGTCCCAATATCTCTGCCACTTCGGCTCGATTTCTGAATGAGGATAATTTGCCATTTCTTTTATTAATTACATTTTACATAAACTTCAAAATTAACAATAATGAAATTATAAGTAATTATTATAATAGGAAATAAGTGAAAAAATTAGAAAAGGTAAGGGATTTTGAATCTTTAAAAAATTGTTAAATTAATAAATTCTGAAAATTAAACGGTTGAGATTCGCATTCAATATTAATTAATACAGTTTGAAAATTATGGGGTTTTTAAAATGAGAAATATATATGCAAGCCTCTTATTTTAGGAGTATTGCAGTAATAATTTTATTAATCAAATGTTCTCATTATGAGAAATGTTGTTTTTAATCTAGTTTCTCATGTGGGAAATTATCCCAACTATGTCGGATTAATTCTTCGAGAGCACGCAAATCCACATCAGCAAGTTTATTTACGTAAAGGCAGCCGGCTCCCATTTTGTGTTTGCCGAGTTTCTCCCTCAAGGCTTCACTTCTTTTGTCACCCATCAAATAAAGTGAAATTGCTGCTTTGCGTGGCGAAAATCCTACTATCGGCCAATCTCCTTCCTGCTTGCTTCTTTCGGATTTATAATGATACTTGCCAAAACCGATAATTGAAGGTCCCCACATTTTGGGTTCTTTACCTGTTACTTTTTTGAATAAATCCAACAGGATAAAGCCATCTTCTCTTTTCTTTTCGGTGGCTGCTGAATTTATAAATTCTTCAACACTTGCATCATTTACTTTTGTTTTTATTTCTGCCATAATTTTTTTTCAAATATAATTCTTTTAAAAATGCATATTTCATAAACGTATAAATTGAAATAATAATACTTGCAATAAATCCTTGTATTCCATCTAAAAAACCTCTTTTGATTATATAAAACTTAATGAATGAAGATATGGGATTAATAAGTAATTTACTCAATTTGAATTTTTTCTCTTTACGAAATGAATCTTCTGCTGAAAGCTTTGCATATTTCACCATTTTGTGTATCTGATGATGCAAATTTTTATATGAATAATGAATTAAATATCCGGTCAGAGTATCTCTTCCAATTATAACTTCATTATTTTCAAATCGTAACTTTTCGTGAACAAAATCACCCTTCCAAATTGGTTTGCAGGATTTATGTACCAATCGCAGTTTGATATCAGGCTGCCAAGTATATTTCATCAATTTACCAAGGTAAAAGGATTTCAATTGCACTTTGTAGGCAATACTATATTTATCCTCTAAACATACTCGTTTGACCTCGCTGGCTAATTTTTCGGTGATTACTTCATCTGCATCCAGAAAGAGTACCCACTCTGCACTTGATTTATCCAATCCGAAATTCCTTTGCTCAGCAAAACCATTCCATTTATTAAAGTAAAATTTATCTGTAAATTTTCGGGCAATTACTTCTGTATTATCATCTGATCCTGAATCAATAATAATAATTTCTGATTCAAAATCATCTTCTCGGAGCATACTCAATGCCTTGAGAGTCCTCTCTAAGTTATATTCTTCGTTATAAGTTATTATTACAATGCTTAAATTCACTTCTATATATTTTTATTTAATTTTAATATAATTACGAAATCCAAAAATCTGTTTTTTTGTAATATGATTTTCCAAAAAAGAAAGTATTCTCATTTTAAGTTTATCATGCTTGAATTTTTTAGCATTCCGGGTATTTTTATAATTCAATTGTTCCTGCCAGAAAAAATTATCCATCCGTTTTTGCATCACCTTTGGGTGAGTACCCTGGAATATTGGCACTTTGCTCATATTTCCATAATCAAAATAATCAGGTTCGCTACTGTACAAAACGGAAACTTTCTCTGCCCCTTTATGATTTGTGTCAATATATTTGCGTTTCGTCTGCATTAATTGTGGAGGACGCACCCATCCATAGTGGTAAATATGAGCATTTACTTGAGCTACTTTCAGTTTATACGTACCTTCTTGCTGCCGATAGTTTATTCCGTCAAAATCAGGGATTCTTCTGAAAGATTGTGCAGACTCCCATGAATGAATTTCGGGATCGTTCCTTACAATCCTTATTTCTTTTCTGTACCAGGCGTGAGAATTGTGGCAATGATTATAATCACCCCAAAAATGATAATAATCGAAAAGTAAACCTTCAACTTCTTTATCGTTATTTAATTCTTCACATCTGTTAAAAATTGCTTCATGGTCCTTCTCGTGACAAAGCTCATCTGCTTGGAGATAAAATACCCAATCACCTGTGCAGGCATTTTTTGCAATATCCGTTTGATGTGCATGCTCCATTCCTCGAGGATATTTCATTAAATCCCATTTTGTGCGAATAATCTTTACTTTGTTGGAATTAATAGATTCAATTTCTTCGAGTGATTTGTCATCATCATCGGAATCGCCCAATGCCACTATAAATTCATCAACCAAAGGAAGCATAGATTCGATTGATTCTTTAATCGGATAGTATAATTTTTGTCCGTTTCTGCTAAATGTAAATCCAGATATTTTCATTTTTTTCTTTGTTATTTCGATACCTTTTCAAAATTAAGGAAAAAAGTCTTAATTTTGTAAACTTAATTAAATGAATAATAGAATGCAAGACGAATATAATAATGTAGTGAGTGAAACGAATTCGCAAAGGAATAATAAAGTCTGGATGTTTTTCACAACATCTGTTTTATTGGTGATACTGGATCAGGTAACAAAATTATGGATAAAGGGTTTTTCTATTTTTGGAATTTCTCATCAAGGATTTGATTATGGAGAAATTGTACAAGTGCTAGGAAGTACTCTCACATTTACATTCATAGAAAATCCCGGAATGGCATGGGGCATACATTTTGGATTTATCGGAAAATTCTTTTTAAGTTCTTTTTCGATAATTGCCAGTATAATTTTGGCAATAGTACTATATCGCATCAGGAACAAACATTTGGGTGTGAGGCTTGCAATCACTTTCATTTTGGCAGGTGCTTTTGGAAATCTGATTGATAGAGTCTTTTATGGTGTGTTTTTCGGATATGCACCTTTGCTTTATGGTAAAGTTGTGGATTTTATTCAAGTCGATATACCCGATATTTCAATAGGTTCCTATCATTTGAATACATTTCCTGTATTCAATGTAGCGGATTCATGTGTTACAATTGGGATTTGTATACTGCTAATATTTTTCAATAAAGTGCCGCAGATGCACGAAATATTTCCTAAAAGATTTAAATCACCTTCAGAAAAAACTGAAAAAACTGAAGATTAATGAGTACAGAAAATCATTCCGAATATATAGAGCAAGTATTTGAATACTATATCCCCAAAGGGCAAAGACCTGAAAGGATAGATTCTTATCTCGCAAGAATGACTCAAAATGCTACACGCACAAAAGTTCAAAAGGCTATTGATGCCGGAAGAGTGCTCGTGAATGGAGTTCCTGCTAAAGCAAGCAGGAAAGTGAAGCCCGAAGATAAAATTTACTGCACTTTGCTGAAACCTCCTCCTATGGAACTTGTTCCGCAGGATATCCCTCTCGATATTGTTTACGAAGATGAATATTTGATGGTGATTAATAAACCATCGGGAATGGTTGTTCATCCGGGTTTCGGTAATAGATACGGTACAGTCGTGAATGCAGTTCTTTATCATTTGGGAAAACGTGAAGCAATCAAATTTGACATTGATGACGAAGAAGATGAAGATGATGAAAATAGTGAACTTTCCGGGGACGAAGGGAAAATTTACGCAAGCGATGATGTGAGACCGGGTATTGTTCACAGAATTGACAAAGATACTTCCGGCTTGCTTCTGCTTGCCAAAGATGCAGAAGTCCACCCTAAACTTGCAATCCAATTTTCAAATCATACTATCAAAAGAGAATACTGGGCACTCGTATGGGGAAAATTCCCGGAAAATAACGGGACCATTGAAAGCAATATAGGTCGTTCAATGCAGAATCGCAAAACTTTTGCTGTTCTTAAACGTGGCGGTAAATACGCCCGAACTGATTATTTCGTAATGAAGGAATTTGGGTTTGCCTCACTTGTGAAATATAAACTGCATACAGGCAGAACTCATCAAATCCGTGTACACTCCACTCATTTGCATCATCCCATTATCGGCGATGAACAATATGGCGGCACCAAGATACTATACGGGGGGGAAATACCCAGAATGAAAATAAAAGCAAATCAATGTCTGAAAATTGCAAATCGCCAATTACTGCATGCCAAAACTATTGGTTTCTTTCATCCAGTTCTGAAAGAAGAAATGTTTTTCGAAACAGAATTACCCGAAGATTTCCGTCAAGTCCTTTCTATCTTGGAAGCATAAATTTTAGAAGTGAACTAACTACTTCAATAAAGCAATCAATTTACTCAGTAAAAGCGGTTTGACTTCTTCCATAGAAATTTCTTGCCCCAATTCTTTGCTAAGCGAAGTTACGCCTTTGTCTGTAAAGCCGCAGGGATTAATGTAATCGAAATATGCTAAATTCGTATTCACATTGAAGGCAAATCCGTGCATTGTAACCCCTCTAGAAACCCTTACACCAATTGCGCAAATTTTCCTTGCTTGACCGGGTATCTCTGCATCCAACCAAACTCCGGTGGCACCTTCAAGTCTTGAACCGGCAAGCCCGAACATTTTTATTGTCTGGATAATACTTTCTTCAAGAATATATACATATTTTTTTACGCCGATTTTATGCTTGTCTAGGTCAATTATTGGATAACCTACGATTTGACCGGGTCCGTGGTAGGTAATATCCCCGCCACGGTTTGTCTTGAAAAATTCGGCATCTTTTGCCTGCAATTGCAAAGCACTAATAAGCAGATTCTGTTCATCTCCACTTTTACCCAGAGTGTAAACATGTGGATGTTCCACAAAGAGAATATATTCAGGAAATTGCTCGTATTCAGGAGCGTTATTAACTTTTTTGGTAACAATTTCCGAATGCAATTTATCCTGATAATCCCAGGCATCTTTATAGTTAATTGTACCTAAATCTCTGAAAACAATGTTATTTGACATAAAATTCATTTTTATTAGATTACAAAATTACGGATAAATCTTTGAAGTGAAAGTGAAAGTGAAAGTGAAAGTGAAGAATCCATGTATTTCCGTAGAGACAGGTCTCAGACCTGTCTCTACTAAAAGCTATATTTTTACAAACTTAAATGGTTTTGGTTGATTATTAAATTTTAGGAAATAAATTCCCGGTTGAAGTCTGGATACATCTATTTGTAGAGGTAATTCATGAATTGCCTCTATCGGTACAACATTTTTCCCGAAAATATCGAATATCTCAAAACTCACAGACCCTTCAGGAATTCGAGAAAGCGAAAATGAAGAAAAAACAGGATTTGGGTAAATTGATATTTCATTTGTATATGTTTCATTTACCGATACAGGATGGTCTCGGGTATATCTATAAACATAATTCGATTGATTAGGAGACAATCCTATTGCTGTATATTGGTCGATACACAAAACATGGTCTATTTCAGTTGAATAACCCCATGGATGAAAACAAGTGTCCTTCACCCAATTTTGACCACCATCATAAGTCCACCATATATGTTGAAATGCACTTGCTATTCCTACTAAAGAATCTGCAAAAGACATTCGATAAACTCTATATGGACCAACATCGGTATCAAGAACTCTTTCCCAGCTTTTCCCACCATCTGTAGTCCTGTCGATTATTTGTGTATAAGTTGTTGTCATTCCTCCCTTATCTTTACCTCCATATTTAAAACCTAAATTCGAGTTTACAAAATAATAACCTAATGATTCATAAGGTTTATATTTTTGATCTTTATATACTTCCCAGGTTATTCCATAATCAGTTGATTTATGAATATAATTGCAAGAATCAGGATATATTCCGGTATAATATTTATTTTGAGTTGAATCATAGTAACTATACTTACCAATTTCAATTAAGATAAATCCATTATCTGATAAAGTAAAATAATATGATGGATTGTTATATATTTTTTTTGGATATGATTTATTAATCCAATTTATTCCTTTATCTGAAGAATAAAACATTTCTGTTTTACTATATTTATGATTTAACGAATCAAGTCTTGAAACTCCATCATTCTGTGTCATTAATAATTTATCTTCATCCCAAAAATTTATTAATGCAACTACTTCTTTATTCTCTCTTTGGTATAATGTGAAATTTTCTCCATTATCTGTTGAACGCCAATAATAACCGCTATCACAGCCAATCAACACAAGATTAGTACTTGGATATGCAAGTGGATAATAAGTATAAAGAAATTGATGACCATAATTAGATAAATTTGTGATTTTTTCTTCAGTCAAACTTTCTTTCCATGTCTTACCAGTATCATTACTTACAAATACTCTTGGGAAACCTCTATATATTTTTGCTGATGCAATTATATCCTTCTTATTTGGTGATTGAATTGATTGCCACGATACATTACCCCATCTTGGTTTTCCATCAATTGGAGGAATTTGTACCCATAATGAATCAACAAGTTCCCACTTACTTTCTGAAAGCAAGGTAAGTGGGAATAATAAGAATATTATTGTTATTTTAAAAAAAGATTTCATATTTTACTCAGGTTCACAAATAAAAGTACAAGGGTAAGGCCTTATATAGCAAGGCTCAATAGAACCACCTGAGTCAATTATTGTATATGTTTTTTCATATGGGGGATCGAAGTCTGTAGAAATCGTATATCTTTGCCAACAACAATTTGAGGGTCCACAATCTTTAAGTACCCTAACTGAAGGATACCAAACACTATCGATTTGATTATTATCATCCTTAAAATATTGGTACCAGCCGGGGTCGAAAAAATCACTCCAGCAAGAAGCTTTGAATATTCTATAATGAGTATTACTATCCCCTGGTTGAGGATAATTATTAAATGCATTTTTAAGTAAATAATCCACAACAGCATTATGAATGGCGAAAACGTTTAGATTACATTGATTGCAAGGAGAAAGAGAATCAATTTCAATCTCATCTATTGAAATATCATTGAAAGTAGCTTCTTCATATTCAGGACAAGGATATGTTTCACGATATTTATATGCAACGTTTACAAAACAATTAGGACAATTTGGAATTGGAACAGGTAAAGGACTGTCCTCAGGGACTTCCCATTTCGCATCATCACATGGAGGATAGCATAATCTATCTTGATTTGGTGCAAACATAATGTTATCGCAAAAACTAATACAATTACAAGGAACAAAATTTTCATTATATGTTGAATCTGTACCATCCCATTCATCACCCATGTAATAAACAGTATCTTGTTTCTGATATTTATTCCATACCAAAACTAAAGAATCAATATTTAATGAATTGTCACTTTCTAAATAAAGGAATTTATTCGATTGGCAACAATATGTATGAGTATAATTATTACATAATTGATTTAGGGAATCTAAACATCTTCCCGTTGAATAAAACACGAAAAAGGTTCCTAAGTATTGCCCATTATATTCAAATGCACCTCCATCAGGAGCACCCCATGGAGCATATTCGGGATGTTCTGTTCTTACTTCATTATACAAAATTCTTTGGAAATTTTGAATTATTTCTCCTTGTGTTCTTTTCTTACAACCTTCACCTTCATAAATAATGGCGGTGACATTAGTTTCATAAACATAGAAGGGATTTTGATTTAAATCATACAATGTTTTAAGTCTATCGTGATAAACAATCCAATAACAACAATGACCTAAACTTTCATCAGCAGGTAGAAAATCATCTGAACATATTTTTTTATAGTTTGGTTCTGTACTCCAGTCAGGAATAATATAAGAATCATATCCACCATAATGATAATTTATTGTTCCTCGTCCTAAGCATGGTGCAGGTGTTTTAATATTTATTGGAGGTGAATCCTGAGAGAATAGATTGGAATTAGACAGCATTGAGAAAGTAAGAATAATCAAAAAGTATTTTTTAATATATATATATATATATTAAGGACTTATGAAGTTTGATAAAATTTGAAAGTGGGAAAAGCATAATAATCACTCCTTATAAAAAAGTAAAAAATTATTAATGCCAAATTAAAGAAAAAGAAACAAATAACAATAAAAAAAAATTATTTTTATCATCAAAGATTTCATTCATCCGATGACTGTCAGTCATCGGATGAATAACAGCTAAGTATATTTATTTCAACTTAACATTAATGTGATTTTCAGCAAAATATGATGAACGTACGAGAGGACCGCTTTCGATATACTGAAATCCTTTCTGCAAGCCAATTTCTTTATATTTTGCAAACTGGTCCGGATGTACATATTCAATAACCGGATAATGAGATAAGGTAGGCTGCAAATATTGTCCGATTGTCATTACTTTAACGCCAACATTAAGCAAATCATCCATTGTTTGGAATACTTCTTCTTCAGTTTCTCCAACTCCAACCATAATACCTGACTTCGCAATTATTTTGGAATTTGCAATGTAGCTAAGAACATTTAGCGAAGTATCGTATTTTGCTTTACTGCGTAATTTTGGAGTCAGACTGCGAGTTGTTTCCAAATTATGCGAAATTACATTTGGTTCAGCATCTATAACAATTTGAGTGAAATCATTATGACCATTAAAGTCCGGTATTAATCCTTCGATTGTGATATCAGGATTGCGAAGTTTAATTTCAGTAATCGTTTTTGCCCAATGTCCTGCACCGAAATCAGGTAAGTCATCTCTATCAACAGAGGTTAGTACGCAATGCTTAAGTTTAAGTGCCCTAATAGAGTTGGCAACTTTAATATGTTCATTCGGATCCGGAGGCAAAGGACGACCTGGATCCACATTGCAGAATTTACAATGTCTGGTGCAAATATTGCCCAGAATCATTATTGTTGCTGTGCCTCTGCTCCAACATTCATATTTATTGGGACAATCTCCGCTGGTGCAAATTGTATTAAGTCCATTTGAGCGAATTTGTTCTTGAACTTCTCTGAATTCACTGCCATGTCCGATTTTTATTTTCAGCCATTCCGGCTTACGTAAAATTTGTAATCTATCTTGTTTATGCATAAATATATATCTTTTTTAAAAATAACAAAAAAATTAAATATTCTTGCTAATAATCGCTTTATGAATTACCCTGCGAAGAGTTCTGATTCGTTCTTCTTCGGGTAAACCGGCAATAAATTTATTTAAGTCTATATCATTTTCGGATTTCAGATTATTATATACCATCTCAATTACTCTCATTGGAAAGGTATCATCTGAAATATAAAGTTCTTTCTCTTCCATCAAATCTTCAGCAGAACGGAAGCAGCTAGTTGCAATTTGTTCTAATCCGGCATAATCAGGATTGCTGTTGATATTACCTTGCACATAATGTTGCTCGCATAAGTTAAGAGCCTCATCCTGATTAGCAAATGCCCATTCTGCCGATTTTGTAATACCTGCTAAGAGCAAATGTATGTTTGCACTGCCATCTGGTGTTCTGATTTCTACAGTCTGACGAGAAACTGCTTCTTTGCAATCATCATCTTCGCACTTAGGATTGATTTTATTTGATAATGAACCTACATTTGCCCATGCAAGAGGAACACGAATCATTGCACTACGATTCATTTCGCTCCAGCAAACCTTTGTAGGTGCTTCCTGATTCGGCACTAAACGGAGATATGATCCTGAAACTGTATTTCCGAATGCAGTGAGTGATGTTGCATATCTTGTGATGCCGCCAATTAAAGTTTTTGCTTCGGTTGATAATGTCTGATTATCGTTTATCATCACATTCTGACCGTTACGATAAAGTGCCAAATGGAAATGCAAACCATTCCCAGCGTGACCTACTTCTAATTTTGGATAAAAAGTAGCAATGGCATTATGACGGAAACAAATATTACGGATTATCCACATTGCAACAACGGAAATATCTGCTGCTTCCTCGACAGGAGTGAGCAGAAACTCTACTTCAACCTGTTCGGCATTTTTGCCGTTAAACTGAGGAAATTCACTTTGAATTTTTTCGATTGCACCAACTTCATAATGTGCATATTTGATGAATCCGGTTGTAGTGGATATTGCCCTAACAATTTCGTCCAAAATTTCAGCACTTTTCACAAAAGGAGAACTAGAATGATAACCGGATTGTGGTGAAAGTTTGTAATTTTCCGATTTTGGTTCCTGGATAATGTAAAATTCTAATTCGGAAAGTGCATAAAGTTTTACTCCGAATTTTTCTTCCAAATCATTTGCAGTTTTTAGTAAAATATTGTCCGGAGCGAATGGAGCTAGTTCGCCATCTTTATCGAAAAATCGGCATACGAAATCCAAACTTGTATAATCGAATGGATTCAAGAATGCTGTGCGGTAAGACGGCACAACATATAAGTCGCTTTTTCCGGTATCTACGACACCTTTGAATAGAGATGAGCCATCTACTCTCTCTCCGTCACTTAAAATATGCTCTGCATGTTCTTGATTAGTGATGGGAATACGTAAATCCTTGATTTTACCATCCCAGCCCGTATAATGAAAAGTAATTTTTTCAATATTTCTTTCTTCGATAACCTTTAATAAATCTTGAGTTGTCCACTCATATTTGTTCTTTCCCGTAATTTTTTCAATAGGGTTAGATAAAGCTAAATTAACATTATTTTTCATAATCTTTCTAATTGATTAATTCATAGAATTCAAAATTATGAAATTATATTTTAATAAAAGGAATTACTCCATTTTGAAATTTCAAGAAATATACCCCTGTCGGCATTACTGACACATCGATTTTTTGTAGTGACACTCAATTTATTGTGTATCTACTGTCATCACATCAATCCGCAGCACATCAAAAATTTGGATTTCCTATAGGGAACTTTCAAGCATGTTCCTTACAGCAATATAGTCCGATGCAGGAATTGAGAAGTTTGTAATATCAACTAAGTGAACGATTTCCTTCACTGACAATGTGGAATTAAATTCCAATTTTATTCATTCTTTATTTAAGCTTTTTCCTGTGTTTTTATAATGCTTTCATTAAATTGGTTTCATGTTGTTGAGATTTGATTATTAATTGCTGCAAAATAAAATATGAAAATGCGGTAAGTATTAGATTCAAATCATAAAAGAATACAGGAATTTTCCCAAAATATGTTTCACCCATTAAGGCTCTTGTTAAGTGTATAAAAAAAAATAATAATGAACGATAAAAGTCAGTATGCAATCATTATAATACAAATAGAAATAATTATTTAATATGGAAGTTAATATTTGGTTTTGGATTGGATTCAATCTTTTCGTTTTGTTGATGCTTGCATTGGATTTGGGTGTTTTCCACCGCAAATCTCACGAAGTTAGCGTTAAAGAAGCTCTGACATGGTCGGGAGTATGGATATTTCTGGCTTTATGTTTTAACGCATTCGTTTGGATGCAGTTTGGCGAAAAACAGGCATTAGACTTTTTCACGGGTTATTTAATCGAAAAAGCGCTGAGTGTGGACAATATTTTTGTATTCGTCCTTATTTTCTCGTATTTCCAAATTCCTGCAAAATATCAGCATAAAGTTCTCTTCTGGGGCATTATTGGTGCTCTCGTGATGCGTGTGATATTTATTTTTGCCGGAGTAGCTCTTTTAGCTAAATTCCATTGGTTAATCTATGTTTTCGGAGCAATATTATTTTACACAGGTATTAAAATGCTTACCGAAAAAGATAAGAAGATGGACCCGGAAAAAAATCCATTTTTTAAGTTTATCAAGAAGTTCGTTCCTGTTACTAACGACTTCCATGGGGATAAATTTTTCGTTAAGCAAGATGGTAAAAAATTTGCCACTCCATTATTTCTTGCTTTAATCGTAGTTGAGATTACAGATCTTATCTTTGCTGTAGATAGCATCCCCGCTATTCTGGCAATTACGCAGGAACAGTTCATTGTATACACATCGAATGTTTTTGCAATTCTTGGTCTTCGATCACTTTACTTTGCTTTAGCAAGGATAATTGACAGATTCAAGTATTTATCTGTAGGGTTAGCAATAATTCTGCTCTTTGTTGGTTTAAAGATGGTATCGGTAGATTTCTACAAAATCCCTGTACATATTTCTCTGATAATAATTGCATTTATATTAGCAACAAGTATTGTCTATTCATTGGTCAAGACTAAAAAGACATAAAATAGAAACATTTAAATTTTTTTGCTTCGTATTATTCCTAAACTGGATTAATTCGGATGAAGAAATTAAGAAAAAAGTACTTATAATTGGAGGCGGTATTGCAGGTCTTCCACCTTTCGCACAATCCGATAGGTGGGTTGTTCAAATGATTTGCAAAAAAGAGAAGCAGAAATTTGTGGGAAACTATTTACTTAACTATCATAAATTTCATCCTCTGGTCGCCCTTACGTAGGAAATATACCCCTGTAGGCAGTGCTGACACATCGATTTTTTGTAGAGACACTGAATTTTGTGTCTCTACGGAAATCACTTTCATACCCATTACATCATAAATTTGAATTTCTTGTAGGGAACTTACATGCATGTTCCTTACAGCAATATAGTCCGATGCAGGATTAGGGAAGATTGTAATATCCCCAAAGTGAATTCCTTCATTCACGGAAACATTTGGATTAAACTCATATGCACCAATATCAATTTTATCATCTTTGTAGCGAAGTAAAGGAGTATTCCCACCGTCAAATTCATTAAATGGTTTGAGTATATTACCTTTCACAAATCCATCAATCACAGTACCGGCATCTCTTCCGGGACTGTTTGCGAGTAGATGAAAATCTGAATTTGGTAAATCTTTGAAATTAGCAATTGTGATATCATCATTCACAATATTATTGGAAGAATCCAGTGTTGCGGGCGCCACAATAAGAAACCCACCTGTTTTTGCTCCGAGGAAGAAATTATTTTTGTAATATAATGTATCAATATCGGCAATTTGTATGAAACTGCCTTTATTCTTCCTGTTCACAATAGTATTATTGCAAATATAAAGATTATGTGGTCCTGGATTCTCTAATCCTTCCATACCGAATCCAATTATATTGGAATTTGCTGAATTTGGACCTTGCTCGATGATATTTCCGACAATGACCGCAGTCCCGCCATTAGGTAAATCAATATTTCTACTGTCCTCAGAGGATAAATTTGAAATACGATTATAGTATATAAAATTATTGCTGGCACGGCTTTTCAGTTCATGTCCCTGAGCAATTGCATCTAATGTTTCATTACAGCGGAAGTATAGTGTATCTATATGATTAATATAAACATTATGCTGATATCCGGGATTATCCACACTTCCATTATTCATAAATTTGCAAAATTCAATATTTACTCTACAGTTTGCAATTGTTCCTCCTTGCAAAATACCCATTTCATTATTGCTAAAAGTGCAGTTTCGTACCAACAAATTTGCACCTTCGAGTTTAATGCCCGCACCGTTATGGTCAGGTACTTTCGAATTGCTGAATTCAATATTTTCCACAAGTGTATTATTTCCAAGAATAACGAAAATACCTTTACCATTTGAGTGGTCATTTGCAATGAGAGTACCAGCTTTTAGAATTGGTTTCCCGTTCGCACCTCGAATAGATAAATTGTTTTTTGTCCAGGTAACTTGTTTATCATTTTCGTAAAGAGCGCTGTCAATTTTGATTACGTCTCCATCTTCTACCAAATTCATTATTTCACTGCAAAATTTATATGTTCGATTAGGTCCAACATTCCAAGTTTCAGCAAATGAAAAATTGTTTGCGAAAGTTAAGAGTAAGATAATTTGAAAAGAGATTTTCATTGAATTATATTAATTGATGAAATTAGTTATAGGCAAAACTAAGAAAATTTCCTTTCTTTTAATGTATTGTAAATTATTTTATTGTTATCTCGTCTTTTTACCTTTTATATATTAATTCATAAATAATGAAAAAATTCGAAGATGATGTGCAGGGTTTGCAAAATCTTGCTGAATCCATAAAGGTAATCAAAAAGGAAATCGGAAAGGTAATAATTGGACAACAGGACATCGTTGACCAACTTCTAATATCAATTTTTGCAAAAGGACATGTGCTTTTAATCGGTGTCCCCGGATTAGCTAAAACCCTTTTGATAAGAACGTTATCGCAAGCACTGGACCTCAATTTCAGCCGTATTCAGTTCACTCCTGACTTGATGCCCGGAGATATAACAGGTTCGGAAGTAATCGAAGAAAATATCTCCACAAAAGAGAAAATCTTCAAATTCATCAAAGGACCAATATTTGCAAATATCATTCTTGCTGATGAAATTAACAGAACTCCACCCAAGACACAATCTTCGCTTTTGCAGGCAATGGAAGAAAAGGAAGTGACTGCCGCAGGTCATACGTATAAACTTGAACCTCCTTTTTTCGTTCTTTCAACGCAAAATCCAATAGAACACGAGGGAACTTATCCTTTACCGGAAGCACAATTGGACCGCTTTATGTTCAATCTTTGGCTGGATTATCCTAGTTTGAGTGAAGAAATGGATATAGTACGATCCACAACATCTGAATTTTTACCCGAAGTGAAAAAAGTAATGTCATCAGAAGAAATCATTGATTATCAAAATCTTGTTAGAAGAGTTCCAGTAGCAGACAATGTTGTGAAATTTGCTGTGGAACTGGTTCGTTCCACCAGACCTGAATCGACTAAATCGCAAATGGTGAAAGATTTCGTAAGCTATGGAGCAGGTCCACGTGGTTCTCAATATTTGATTTTGGGTGCAAAATCACGTGCAGCACTGCTGGGTAAATTTTCTCCGGATATTGATGATGTGAAAGCGGTTGCTTTGCCCGTTTTACGTCACCGTTTAGTCACGAATTTCAATGCTGAAGCAGAAAATTTGTCTGCATCTGATATTATACAAAAACTTGTTAATGAAATCAAGGTATAGTATGCTACACTTAAATGCAGTAAGAACTTCCGAAGTTTTAAATAATGCAAAAGGGCAGAATGTTGCAGTAATTGGTGATATTATGCTCGATAGATTTTTCTGGGGAAATGTTTCCAGAATAAGTCCCGAGGCACCTGTGCCTGTTGTGGAATTGAATAATGAAACGTTCCATTTGGGAGGAGCTGCAAATGTAGCTGCCAATTTCAAAACACTTGGTTTGAATCCGATTCTGATGGGTGTGCTTGGAAATGATAATTCCGGTCGTGATTTCATTGAACTTTGTAAATCAATGAATCTGGAAACATCAGGTTTGTATTCATCTAGTGATAGACCTACTACAGTAAAAACCCGCATCATTGCAAATAATCAGCATGTAGCAAGAGTTGACAGAGAAATTAATCATTATATTTCTGAAGACATTCAGAATTTTTTCATGAATTATCTGGAAAATATTCAGAATCTGAAAGCAATCATTTTTGAAGATTATAACAAAGGTATGCTGCCCAAAGAATTTATCAGTAAAGTTGTGGATTATGCAAATGACAACGGCATAATCATCACAGTTGATCCTAAACAGGATAATTTCTTTGATTATAAGCATGTTACTTTGTTTAAACCAAATAAAAAGGAAGCTCAAAACGCATTAGGCTATGCGCTAGATACAGATGAAAATATCCGTAAAGCTGGTTTGGAATTGCTTTCACGGTTGGATTGCCAGAACGTTCTTATCACACTTGGCTCGATGGGTATGATGCTGTTCCAGCAGGATGGAAATATCTTTTCAGTGCCGACTCGTGCAAGAAAAGTTGCAGATGTTTCAGGAGCAGGGGATACAGCGATTGCATCTTTTACTGCTACGTACATAGGTGGAGGCTCGTCTTCGGAATCCGCATCTGTTGCAAATTTTGCTTCAGGAACAGTTTGTGAGCAGCCGGGTGTTGTACCTATAGAAATCCCTGATTTGCTTGCAGCAATTGAACGCAATGGCGGTAATTAGAATTATTGAAAAAAGAAGTTACATAAAAATTTTTAGTATATGGAATCAAATTACAAATCATTTCAGTATATCGAGATGCTACCCGAACTTGTTGGGCAGGAAGTTGAACTTAAAGGCTGGGCAGCAAATAAGACAGGAAAAGGAAAATTAGTATTCATCATAATGCGTGATGGAACAGGAATCGCTCAAGCAGTTGTATTCAAAGGAAATGTATCCGAAGAAATCTTTGAAGCTGCAAAATCACTAACTCAGGAATCATCTTTCAAAATTAAAGGAACTGTACGTCAGGACGACAGAGCTCCCGGTGGATTTGAAATAGATGTGACGGATTTGCAGGTTTATCATATTTCCAAGGATTATCCTATTACTCCGAAAGACCATGGAGATGCATTCTTAATGGAAAATCGCCACTTGTGGCTACGTTCCACTCGTCAGCATGCTATTATGCGGGTTCGAGCAACTGTTATTAAAGCAATCAAAGACTTTTTCGATGGAAATGGCTTTAAACAAATGGATTCTCCGATGCTAACTCCAAATGCAAGCGAAGGAACCTCCACTTTGTTCGAAACAAAATATTTCGATTTGGGCAGTGCTTATCTTTCACAATCAGGTCAGCTTTATGCAGAAGCAACTGCTCTGGCTTTAGGTAAGGTTTATACTTTCGGTCCGGCTTTCAGAGCTGAAAAATCCAAGACTCGCAAGCATTTAACTGAATTTTGGATGGTTGAACCGGAAATGGCTTTCTTCGATATTAATGATGATATGGATTTGGCAGAAGATTTGGTTGAATATATTGTTCAGACTGTTCTCAAAACTAATATGAAAGAACTCGTATTATTGGAAAGAGATATAGAAAAACTTGAAAAAATCCGCCGTCCATTCCATAGAATGAGTTATGACGATGCTGTTGAATGGCTTCAGAAGAACAATATTCCTCTGAAAAAGAAAGTCGATAATCAAGAAATTGAAATTCCATTCCCTTGGGGCGAAGATTTTGGTTCACCACAAGAAGAAGCAATAATGGAACAATTCGACAAGCCATGCATAATTCATCGTTATCCATCGGAAGTGAAAGCATTTTATATGAAACGTGACCCAAATAATGATAAAGTTGTTTTGGCAATGGATATGCTTGCACCCGAAAAAGGCGGCGAAATTATTGGCGGCAGCCAAAGAGAAGACGATGAACAATTGCTTCTCGAACGCATCCAGCGTGATAATTTGCCGGAAGATGCATTCCAATGGTACCTCGACTTACGCCGTTACGGCTCAGTACCTCATAGCGGATTCGGTCTCGGCGTGGAACGTGTTGTGAAATGGATAACCGGTGCGGCTCATATTCGTGAAGTGATTCCATTC
>MHAC01000041.1:0-17707 GCA_001804565.1 Ignavibacteria bacterium GWF2_33_9
AAAAAAATATATGGGTCCATTTTCCTTTTACCAATCTCTTTCGATTTCAAAGGGTGTCCCTCATGTTCGCATTAGCCTTGCTAAATTGCTTGAATCAGAATTTTGATGTAGAACTCGAACAGATAAAGAAAGAGCTCTTAAATAGAAGCAAATCAGCAAAAATTGATATTCAATCAGATAAGAAGAATTTTACTGGGAAACCACTTGGAGGAAGAACAAAAAGGAATGGGTTGGATACTGATCCAAACAGTCCTGTCCTTGACTGCTTCCAGTTAAATGGAAGGAATTTTTATTTGGTATTGAAAGGATAATATAGAAATAAAAAAAAGGCTACCCAACTCGGACAGCCTTTTGCTTAATCCTAAATATTCTCTTAATTCTTCACAAACTTGGTCATCAGGACATCAAAGTTTGTTGTAAGAATTATTTGATAAACACCTGCAGGTATTTTATCTAATTCAAGAACATCATCTATTGAGCTATCTTCAGAATATGTTTTAGTCATTATCTTATTTCCAATTATGTCAAACATTTCCATCTTTGCAGTTGTCTTTTCAGAAAATGCAGCAAAAATATTCAGTTTTTCATTTGTCGGGTTTGGATATATTTTCATATATGAATTTCCGTTTTTACCGAAAATAAATTCATTATCTTCCGAAACAGAGCCAGGTTCTTCCCCAACTATAGTGATACTATCTTCTGCTCCCGGACAACCTGAATTTGGTACTACTGTAAGATAATATTTCGTAATTCCTTTAGAAATTTTTTCTGCTGTAGGACTATATAATTCAATTTTATTTTCACCTTTTTTCCAAGTATAAGTATATTTTGCTGAAAATACTGGTTCAAGAATTAAATCGTATAAATTAATTAAAGTATCCATATTAAATGTTTTTGCTTTCAACATTTTTATTATAACTTTTGACTCAACGCTAAGTTTCATTGAATCTATCGCAGTATTTCCGGTTATCACATCTTTAAGGTTAAGAATATATTCAGTACTGTCTGACAATGGATTGATAACTTTCGGATTTGCAATTTTAGGATTATCTATACCTGAAGAGGGTGACCAATTGAATTCATAAACATCTGAACCTCCTAAATTCGCAATATTTTCTATTCCTATACTTATTGGTACATTTTCACAACCTTCTTTATCAACTAAATTAGGAGTGAGTGGAACTACTTTGGAAATTTCAAAAACTTTAGATATTGAGAATATGTTTAAATCATACTTATCAACAATCTTTAACAAACAAGTTTTCGAATATGTTACAGGAACTTTCCAATCGTATTTTCCTGCAATTGCATTTACCGGTTCGTTATTAATTAATAACCAGTTTTGACCATTATCAATAGAATAAAATATATTAACATTTTCAACATTTTGAGAATTCCAAGTAATTTGATATTGTTCATTTTCAAAAAGTCTGTTCCTGTTAAAGCCGGTAATTTCAATGCTTTTAGCATAATTCACAACCATAAATGAGTCAATATTGGAATATGAAACCGGCTCATTAGAATAAAGTTGTACATAATATTTTGTATTAGGAATAAATTTCGGTGAAATCAGCATTTTGTAAAAGCTAATATCTTTATTTTGAATACTATCCAAATAAATTACATCAAGATTTGTTGAATCATATACCATTGAGTAAAGTTTTGAATTCTCACTAAATTCTCCTGTTAGAGAATAGTCAATCCTAATGGTATCATTTAACTTTGGATTTGGCTTATCAATAGTTTTGATAGTAATTTCCGGTTGGATACTTAATTCTTCCACATAAAAATAAATTGTATCAGAAAGGTTTTTATATTTTGCTATCACAACGGTGGAACCCGGCTTTAATGCAATGAATTCATTTGTGGAATCAAGATAATTAACTATTGAATTGTTACCAATTTCAAACTGAATATTATTTGTCTCTGGTTTAACATCTGCAATGAAAGTTTCGTATGTAGCACTAAAGTTTAAATTAATTTCATCATCGACAAATAAATCAATCTGGTCTTTATCTGCTTTAAAATCAAACAATTGTTCGTTGGTTATAATATTTACTTTTAAGACCTTATAGCTATTGAACAAAGTATCTCCAATTGCAAATCTGCAAAAAGCAAATACTTGGTTTGTATCTAATGTAATTCCGCTAACCGCAATATTGAATTTTTGTGTATTCCTTGCCGAATCTAAATTAATTTCTTGACCTTGAAACTGAACATATCCATATTGGAATCCTGTTGTATCAGGAATAGAGAGTGTAACCTCCAGAATATCGTTTACAAATGCATTGGTCTTATTGACAGTTAGATTAATATTAATTGAATCGAAAGCAAGAACCGGCTCATTATCTTGAATACGATTATCATTTTCTTTTTCTTTGATTAAAGGTTTTGAAAAATCTGTTCCCGGGATTGATTTTGAAAAGTATTTGTTAATTTGGTTTGTTTTTAATAATAAATCAAGATGAGCAAAAACTTCCGGTTGTTCTGTTACACTTGTTATCATCGTATGTCCGTAACCAGCAAAACATTTTTTAGTTAAATCACTTGAATTTAAATCAAAAGTGCCGCCAGCTAATTGACTTTTGGTTCCTACAACTAAGTCTGTTGACCATATCCAATCTGGAGTGCTCGGGAGCTTAGTTAATGCCCTTTGTAAATTTGTAAGGTCATTAAACATATTTCTTCCATTAATATAAGGTACATTACGATAATTGATATTTTTCATTACTGAAACTAAGTCAG
Source organism: Ignavibacteria bacterium GWF2_33_9 (assembly GCA_001804565.1). Lineage (GTDB taxonomy): Bacteria > Bacteroidota > Ignavibacteria > Kapaibacteriales > UBA2268 > GWF2-33-9. The sequence goes on from MHAC01000041.1 coordinate 2,746, forward strand.
AAACTCCAAAATCCATTAAGTAACCCCAAAAACCATTTGGAATATTATTGATATAATTTACATCATTTTTATGGTTATAAATAATATCTGAAGCAATTAAGTGATTATTTAAATCTGTTTTTCCAAATTTATTATTCGTTCCACCAACAGTCAAATCTTTTATTGCATCGCAGGGAAAAATAAAATAATCTTTATCCTTAATAATTCCTAATTTACTAAGAGATACACCATATTTAGCAATTTCCCATGTGTTATATCTTGATAAGTAATCAAATCTATATTTATTATTGAAGTCACTGCAAAAGTCAATTAATAAATTTGCAAAGTATGAACCATTATGTGGGGAGTCGATAGAAATCATTTTGTGAACAAAACCCTGATTCAAATTATAATTTATGGAATTAAATTCCTTTTTATTACTATCTATTAACTTTCTCAACATTAGAGAACCCATGCTGTGGGAGATATAATCAAACTTAATTGCGGAAATTCCTCTTTCATTCATATAAGAATATGACCAATGAAAACCATTCTCCAAAAGTGTCTCAGATGATTTTTGTAAGTTATCTTTTCCTCTTCCGATGTAAGGTTTAAAAATATTTTCAACATTTCCATATACCCCTTCTTGTTGTATATAATTGCCGGATTTGGATAAATAATTAGAATATATTGACCACATATCTGCATCACTGTTTAGACCATGAACTAATAATAATGGAGGTCTATATATTTCCAAATTAGTTGCTATATCATCACATAAATTATTTCCACCTATTAACTTAATATTTGTGGTTACACTTACAATTCGATTGCTTTTTTTAGATAGACTCGGGTCAACATCAAAATATTCAGGAGCTACATACCAAAAATCATAATATTCACTTCCATTTCCTTTCGCAATAGCAGATGTTTTCTTTTTTTCGTTGCTGACATTCAATTCTTTGTATATTAAAGAATTATATTCTTTTCTGTTAATCAAGTATCCTAATTCAACATAAGTATTTGCCCCTGAATAAGAATCAGAAAGATTTAAATAAAGTGACTGTATATTATTCTTGTCCTTTTTGGGAATTGTCACTCTGATTATAATAGGACTGGCTCCATCAGAAGCAACCCCAACGGGTTTGTATCTTTTGTTATCCTGAGTTATTTGCTTAGGCACACACCATTCAAATGTTACTGCGGGGTTCTTACTTACTTTCACACTTTCAATATTTGAAAATCTCCCTTCATAATCTGCTTGGATGTAATTTGATGCTTTTTTAGATTCCACCATCTGAATTACACCATAATCTATATCTCTTATTCTTAAAGAAACATCTCCAAGATAGGATTCACTTAAATCTAAAAATGAAGTAAAACGGTTGAGAATATTGAGCCGTGCAAGGATGCTTGCAGTATCGGCTAATTTCCAAGTTTTTCCATTATCCAATGAATACTGCACTTCATAATTACGCCATAACATAGTTTTCTCAGGATTCAATCTAAGCAAGTCAGAAGGTTTTCTTATAAATGTCGAATCGTACCAATCGAATTTCAGGACTTCTCCAATTGAATAAGGTTTTGCGACAATACTGAGGATAATTGTGTCTTGATAAAGAAATGCTTTAGTTACTTCAAACTTTTTAGGGTTTGTTGATATTTGTTTACCGGTATCACTTGCAAAAACGGAATAGATGCCCGGTTTAGTACTTTCATTAATTGGAAATAAATATGAAAATTTCGAGTGAATACCGGCAGTGATGCTATCCAATTTTTGAGTAAAATCTGGTGAACTAATAGTAAGAAATACTTTAGAGTTTTTTGTAAAACCTTCACCACTTATTTTTAATGTATCTCCCTCTTTAACTATTGATTTGGATAATGTCAAACTTGGAAAAGAAATTTTAGTAGTTTCATCCTTCAAGCACCGAACAGAAAACCCATTTATAGGACTTTCTTTAAAAGAAACCATAAATTCTAATTCTTCATCGTAAAGGGGACGACAAGAATTACTCATTAATGTTCTTCTTATGTTGTAATCTGATTGGCCAGATTTAGTACTTGTCCACCAAAAACCCCAATAATGTGCTAACCTAAATGGTATTTCTCCAAAATCTGAAGATTTATATCTACATCCACCAGGAAATGCAGTAAATCCTGTTTCATTTGTTGGACTACATCCAAATGAGTTAGTATCCAATAATTTTTCCGAGTGCTGACCACCATTAGATTCTAATACTTGCCATTCATCATTTGATGGAATGTGAAAACCTTGAGGGGCTAAACCACGAGGGTCATTTACAGCATAACAGTTGTAAAGTTTACCATAAATTGCACCATTTGCAGGATCATTGTTATAATAACACCAAGCACCTGTTGTTAAATTTCCCCATTGTATACTATCAGTTACTTGTGGGATAACGTCACCATTTCTATAATAAGCTACATCAAGATTCTTCTTCATCCATGTTTGAGTTCCAATGGTTACATGAAGTGTGTCAAATTGGACATCAGGAGGTTCGAAACTAAATCTGGATACAAATCCATCAGTTGAATTCCATACAACATCATAAGCACCAGAGGTTACAGGAAAATTTGAAGAAGAAGTAAATCCTACGACAATTGCTCCATTATTATTATCTGATGAGATACAACTATGAAGATATCCTAAATCACTACTCGTTCCACCTAAATAACTTGAGTATATAACTAATGTACCCGTAGGTGAAATTTTTGTAAGGAATGCGTCTGGACCAGAGTTTAGATTATATTGAAATGCATCTGCAGTTATTGCAAAATCTGAAGAGTAAGTATAACCGGAAACAAGTATATTATTATCAGAATCCAAAGCAATTCCTCTAATATAGTCAGAATTATTTCCACCCAAATAAGTTGAAAATTGCAAACTACCGGTTGGGCTGAATTTAGTAATAATACCTTCAGAACTATAGTAATAATTATCTATTACACCTGAAGATAAAGGATAATTAGAAGAATTAGTATAACCACCTACAAATATATTGTTATTAGCATCGCTTTCAATTGCATTACCATACTCGGAAGAAGTTCCGCCAAGATAAGTCGAGAAAATCAGACCGGTTCCATTTAGATTGAATTTAGTAACAACAATATCTGTGGAATTGTAAGAATTATCCCAACAACCGCTTGTAGTTGGGTAATTTGAGGAATTTGTATATCCGGCTACAGTTGGATATCCTAGTTGGTCAACAGTAACAGCATAACCATACTCGGAAGAAGTCCCGCCAAGATAAGTTGAGAAAACAAGCGCTGAACCAGTTGTGTTCAGTTTCAATAAATAAATATCTGTTGAGTTATAGGTATTATCATAGCAACCACTTGTTACTGGGAAATTAGAAGAAGATGTATAACCGGTTGCATAAGCGTATCCATTTGCATCAACATCAATTGCATAACAATATTCGGAAGAAGTACCACCAAAGTACGTCGAATAAATTAATCCGGATCCGGAAGGATTTAATTTAGTTAAATAACCATCAGTTGAATTATAAGTGTTATCATAACAACCACTGGTTACAGGGTAATTGGAGGAATAAGTATAACCACCGGTATAAATGTATCCATTTGCATCAACATCAATTTCATAACAATATTCGGAAGAAGTACCACCAATAAAAGTAGAGAAGATTAATCCTGTGCCTGTAGTATTGAATTTAGAAACAAATGTATCTGTGGAATTCCAAATTAAATCATATGCGCCAGTTGTAACTGGGAAGTTTGATGAACTCGTAGAGCCGCCAACAATTGCATTTCCTGATACATCCGAAGTAACGGAGTGAGGATGATCCGAAGAAGTACCTCCAAGAAAAGTACCATAAAGGTAAGGGTCTATAATCAATGGTTTTGACTTATCGTAATTTCCAACGTCAACGGAAACAAGTCCATTCCCCAAATTTGTAAATTTACAATCAATTTGATTTACTTCAGTGCCATTAGTATTCTGATATGCGAAAAGTCTGTTGTGTTCTACCGAACCAACTGAGGTTTCGAATACTAATTCACCCTTTTCATTAATCCTTAATGAATTTTGTCCTTCATATTGAAGTTTAATTTGTTTTGGATCCGAACCGGGATTAATTATAAAGTCATAACGAATTGAATTATCATCGTAATAGTATTTTATATCGATACCTTCATAAGCATTTTTTTGGGTGACAAAAGAAAACAATGGTACAAATGATGCCCATTTATTCGGATCGTTCCCAAGCAAATAGTTATAATAGGTTTCCTTTTTATCATTAGCCAAAAAAGTTGAACCTGATTTATTACCTATAATTGTACTTTTAATTACGTGTCCCCACATTTTTGTAATGTGACCGGCTTCGTGGTTAGGACTGCCATCTTCGAGAAATTCTCTTGCATCTCTCTCGATGCGGTAATAGTCAAGAACCATTCCTGTATTTGTAATCCAGTAATTCATTCCATTGAGTTTTGCCAGATATTTCACTTGAGAGTCCCATTGACCTTTGTTTTCAATAAAGAATTGAGAATTGTAATTTGGAGTTTGAATTGGACGTACTTCACATATCAAGAATGAGGAAGAAATAACAAAAAAAATGAAACAAACCAAAAAAAGTAAGAATCTTTTCATTTTAGAACCGATATTTATTTATATAATTTTAGTACAAATCAGTTTTGGGGGGCTACTTCAGTATTAAAAAACTTATCATCTAACCTATTACGCCTTCATGAGAAGCAATTCCTAAAATCAATTATTACGAATGTCATCATTTCAAAAATATAAAATACAAAAAATAATTAAATAAAAATAAAAAATTTATCAAATATTGCATTTTATTGAGTGAATAAGGGATTTTAGCGTGTGAATCATGAAGCACATCTTGCATCTCCCCCTCCTACTCTCCATCTCCAGCCCTCACCTCCATAAACGCCTTATAACGGGCATTTCTGAGCTGAGGATACGTTTAGGTATGGGAAATTTCTTTCAAAAGAGTTTTAAAACTGCTTGAATCTCCATTTAAATTCTTTTTATTTTTTGTAATATTTCTTTGTATTTTCAAGTAATATTATAAATTCATTATATGATGTTATTTGTTGAGTCCTTGTTTGTATCAACAAACTCCTTACTTTTTCAACTTTATGTTTTTCTTTTGCATCAAACCAAGTTCGATATTCAATATATAATCTTGATTCATTAATTGAAAAATCAATAAACAACTTCATTAATTCTTCAAAGTTACTTTCAATTATCAATTCACAATATTGTTGTGCGAAACCTTCCTTGATTTTAATATCAGAATTTTCGAATGTTTCATTAATCCAATGATTTCCATCTTTGTCAAAACCAATCTTCGTATAAGCATGTGAAAGTTCATGAATCAACGACATTATTGTGAAATCTTCCACCGAACCCTCGTAAAAAATACTTGCCAGAAGAATACCAAACCAATTAATATATACTTTGTTTTCTAATGGATTGAAACTTCCAAGCAAATGAAATTTTAATTTTTCTATTTCCTGCTTGATGTTCGTCTCATTTACAAGATTAATTAAAAAGTCATAATATTCTATTGTTTCCCTGATACTGTGTGAATTTCTTAATATATCATCGTTAGAAATATACTTTTCCGAAAGAAGATTTGATGACTCTTTTTCAAGTTCCGCTTTAACTTTTTTCAAAGTCTTATACCTTAAAATAAGTTTAAATATTTCAATATCAAGCCTATCAATAATATTTTTGATTTCAAATGGAACTACTGAAACCACTTCTATTTGAATTCTATTTCCATAATTTTCAACCTTATCCTTCTCTTTTTGACTAATTCCGTCATATATATAGTTTTCTTTTTGAGAAATTTCTTCATTTTTATCGTAACTTTTATTCACCAAACTTAAGCCAGTAAAATCAGAAATTTTTGTACGAATTTTGATATTTTTATTATTAATTGTATTTTTTACAATTTTCAATATTTCAGGATAATAATGATTAATTATTTGGTTGTAATTTTTAAGTTCGGATAAGTTAATTAAGTTATGAGCAAAATTCATTTTTAATAATCTCTATTTTTTTTATTTACAAATTTAGCTATTTTTAAAATAACGAAATTTTCTTTTCAATATCATTCTTATTCAATGTAAGCACTAATTCTTCAATCCCCCACCTTCACTCTCCAGCTCCTACCTTCATAAATGCTCTGTAACGGGCATTTGTGCAAAATTTTAATATTTATCACAGGTTAAGTTGAAAATTCCAAATATTAAAAAAATTATTGTTTTTTATTGTGTTATAATTTTTTCAAAATTTTAAAAAAGACTTTAAAATTTAAAAATCCAAATTTTAGTTCATCTACTTTTATTTGAGATAGTGTTAATAATTTGACAATATCATTATATTTATATCTTTTAGCCTTATGTATAGCTTCTTCATAATAAGTTTTATCATTAATATCTGCTCCGTTATCTAATAAACACTTCACTATTTCGAAGTTCCCAGTCATGACAGCCTCATGAAGTAATGTTTTTTGACCAAATAGTTTTGCATTTACATTTGCACCTTTTTCTACTAAATACTTCACTATTTCAAAATTATCAGCCATGACAGCCTCATGAAGTACTGATCTTCTCATATAATCTTTCGCATTTACCTTTGCACCCATCTCTACTAAATACTTCACTTTTCCTAATCTTACGTTATTTACAGCCTCATGAAGTACTGTTTTTTTATTCCAATCCTTAGCATTTACATCTGCTCCCTTTTCTACTAAATACTTAACACTGTCTAATTTCCCTTTCATTACAGCCTCGTGAAGTAATGTTCTTTTATCCTTATAACTCTCGTTAACATCTGCTCCCTTTTCTACTAAATACTTAACACTGTCTAATTTCCCTTTCATTACAGCTTCGTGAAGTAATGTTTCTCCACTATTATCTTTCGCATTTACATCTGCTCCCTTTTCTACTAAATACTTAACTAAATCAATATTCCCAGACTTGGATGCTTTGTGAAGTAATGTTTCTCCACTATTATCTTTCGCATTTACATTTGCTCCCTTTTCTACTAAATACTTCATTATTTGAAAATTTCCAGTCTTTACTGCATTGTGAAGGAATGTGTTCCAAACAAAATTTTTAGCATTTACATCTGCTCCCTTTTCTACTAAATACTTCATTATTTCAAAATTTTCAGAATCAGCTGCTAGGTGAAGTACTGTATTTCCTCTATTATGTTTTGCATTAACATCTGCACCCTTTTCTACTAAATACTTGACTATTTCAAGATTTCCAGATTTGACCACTTTGTGAAGACCTGTTTCTCTTAAATTATTTTCAGCATTAACATCTGCTCCCTTCTCTACTAAATATTTGACTATTTCTATATTTCCAGACTTGGATGCTTTGTGAAGTAATGTATTTCCTCTTTTATCTTTCGAATTTACATCTGCTCCCTTTTCTACTAAATATTTATAAATTTTTATATTTCCAGACTCGACTGCACTATGAAGTAATGTTTTTCCCATATTATCTTCCACATTAACATCTGCTCCCTTCTCTACTAAATATTTGACTATTTCAAGATTTCCAGACTTGGATGCTTTGTGAAGTAATGTATTTCCTCTTTTATCTTTCGAATTTACATCTGCTCCCTTCTCTACTAAATATTTGACTATTTCAAGATTTCCAGACTTGGATGTTTTGTGAAGTAATGTGCTCCAACCAAAATTTTTAGCATTTACATCTGCTCCCTTTTCTACTAAATATTTATAAATTTCTATATTTCCAGACTTGGATGCTTTGTGAAGTAATGTATTTCCTCTTTTATCTTTCGAATTTACATCTGCTCCCTTCTCTACTAAATATTTGACTATTTCAAGTTTCCAGACTCGACTGCACTATGAAGTAATGTTTTTCCCATATAATCTTCCACATTTACATCTGCTCCCTTTTCTACTAAATAATCGATTATTTCAAAATTTATGTAAACAACAGCACAGTGAAGTACCGTCTCTCCCATTTTAGTAATCGCATTAACATTTGCTCCTCTTTCTACAAAATACTTGACTTTTTCAAAATTCCCAGACTTTGCTGCAAAAAATAAATCTTGATATTTTTTCATAATTTTACCACATGAGGCTTTTGGGTTATAATTATTTACACAAAATTACGTAATTTACTGATACTTTGCAAGTACTTTCTTGTATTATTTAACAATGGAGAAAAATTATTACAAAGTACTTTTTTTTACTTTCATTAAAGTAGCAAAATGTGTTCATTTGTTATTACGAAAAAAATATAAATTAACTTATCCTTATATTGTTCATTATTGGAGTGCTTTTTCACTTTAATCCCCCTCCTACTCTCCATCTCCAGCTCCTACCTTCATAAATGCCGTATAACGGGCATTTTTGCATTAAGCATAGGTTTGGGTATGGGGTGTTTTATGCAAAATATTGATTTTTTGCATTTATTTTTTTTCGACTTTTTAATTTCACCGTCCTCTCCGGTCTCAATTGCCGATATTTTTGTTATGATTTCATTTTCAAAAATTAAAATTTTGTTTGGAGGTATGATGAGAGCAATTTATTTTGTGTTTTTTGTCACATTGTTTTTCGTTTACGGCTGTGGTACGACTATGTATCAATTAAATACAACGTGCAATACTGATGTCACTCAGTTATTCAATGAGATTAGTTTTTTTCTTGTAGAGGAGGGTTTTGTAATTAAACAAAATGACTCAAAAGCTGGTTATTTGCAGGCAGAAACAATTCCAAAATATAATATTTGGTCTGGTCAAAATGAAGTACGATATTGGATTTTCCAGGTAAAAAATTTTAGTAATACCGAAGGAACAAATAAAAAAGATAATGTTGTTGCTTATGCTAAGATAGCATATATAAGTACAAATGTATTTGGAGCTTCTAATGGTGGTAGTGAAATTTACTATAATGATCGAACTCACAAGGACTGGTCTTGGTATTGGACAGTCAGAAGAGGACTTGAAAATATCTGTAAAAACCAAATCCGATTTATAGAAAAAACATTGAATTAATTTGTTCAATTCCTCTCTATGTTTAAAGTAGAGGGGATTTTTCTTTTTGTTTTCTTTTTTTTCGTAATTTGCAATTAATCAAATCAATTATTTATACATTTATGGCTAAGTCTAATAAAATTGAAGAACCCCTCGAAAAAAAACTTTGGAAAGCTGCGGATAAATTACGTAAAAATATGGATGCTGCTGAGTACAAACACGTAGTACTTGGCTTGATCTTTCTAAAATATATTTCTGATGCCTTCGAAGAACTTTATCAAAAATTAGTTTCTCAAATATCTGAAGGTGCTGACCCTGAAGATAAAAATGAATATGTTGCTGAGAGGGTTTTCTATGTTCCTTCTGTTGCACGTTGGTCGAATTTGCAGGGAAAGGCTAAGCTCCCTACAATTGGTAAGGACATTGATGATGCTATGGATGCAATCGAAAAGGATAATCCGTCACTCAGAGGTGTTTTGCCTAAAGTTTTTGCCCAGGAAAAACTCGATAAAGCAAGTTTAGGTAGTCTTATTGATATGATTAGTACTGCAACTCTTGGCACAAAAGAAGCTCGAAGCAAAGACGTTTTGGGACAAGTTTATGAGTATTTTCTTGGAGAATTTGCTCTGGCTGAAGGTAAAAAGGGAGGTCAGTTCTATACGCCAAGAAGTGTTGTTCGTTTGCTTGTCGAAATGCTTGAACCCTACGAGGGTAGAGTCTTTGACCCTTGTTGTGGCTCAGGTGGTATGTTCATCCAAAGTGAAAAGTTCATTCGGGCTCACCAAGACCATTATAAAAGGAATAATGGTAATAAGTTATCTTTGAATCCGGTTGAATTCATTTCGATTTACGGACAGGAGAGTAATCAGACAACTTGGCGGCTTTGTAAGATGAACCTTGCCATTCGAGGAATTGACAGCAGTAATGTGAAGTGGAATAATGAAGGTAGTTTCCTAAACGATGCTCACAGAGATTTGAAGGCAGATTATATTATTGCTAATCCTCCATTCAACGATAGCGACTGGAGTGGCGAAATGCTCCAAAATGATGCTCGGTGGGTTTATGGGACTCCACCCTCTGGTAATGCGAATTATGCGTGGATTCAGCACTTCCTTTATCATCTTGCTCCAAAAGGTCTGGCAGGATTTGTTCTGAGTAAGGGTTCTCTCACTACCAAGTCTAATGGTGAATTTGATATTCGAAAAGCTATTATTGAAAATGATTTACTCGAATGTGTTGTGAATTTGCCGACTAAACTCTTTCTGAATACTCAGATTCCGGCTTGTCTTTGGTTCCTTAGACGCTCTAAAACCTCAAGGAAAGGGGAAGTCCTCTTTATTGATGCTCGGAATATGGGGTTTCTGGTTAACCGCAGGAACAGAGATTTGAGTGATGAAGATGTTTCTAAGATTTCGAGTACTTACCATAATTGGAGAGATGTCAATGGTGATTATACTGACGTTCAGGGCTTTTGTAAAAGTGCAAGTATTGAGGAAATTCGGAATTTGAATTATGTAATAACTCCAGGTCGGTTTGTTGGTTTGGCTGATGATGAAGAAGATTTCGATTTCAACGAAAGATTTACGAGACTGAAAACTGAATTTGAAGCACAGGTAGCTGAAGAGAGCAATTTGAACAGATTAATTTTGGAAAATTTGGGAAAGATAAAGGTTTGAAATGATAAACTTAGAATTAATTAAACCGGAAGATATTCAAAGCAAGATAATGACTATTCGTAATCTTCAGGTTATGCTCGACAGTGACTTGTCAACTTATTATGGGGTGGATACCAAAAGATTAAATCAGCAGGTTAAAAGAAATATCGAACGCTTTCCTAAAGAATTTTGTTTTCAATTAACTCTGGAAGAATTTGAACTTCTAAAGTTACAAACAGAGACTTTTGATTTGAGGTCACAAAATGCAACCTCAAACTTGAAATCACAATCTGTAATATCAAATGAGGAATCTTTGAGGTCACAAATTGCAACCTCAAAAGGGAAAGGAGGAAGAAGATATTTGCCTTACGTATTTACAGAGCAAGGCGTAGCAATGCTTTCTGCTGTACTTCATAGTGAAACTGCGGTAAAGATGAGTATTCAAATTATGAATGCTTTTGTTGCTATGCGTCATTTTCTTATCTCGAATGCTCAACTTTTCCATGAAATTAATTCTATAAAATTGAAACAGGCGGATACCGACCAGAAGGTTGATTTAATGTTCGAAGCATTCGAAAGTAAACTTCTGCAACCCAGTCAGGGCATTTTCTTTGACGGACAGACCTTTGATGCTTGGAATTTTGTATCTGATTTGGTTCGTAAAGCTGAAAAATCCTTAATCTTAATTGATAATTTTATTGATGATTCGGTTTTTCTGCTTTTTTCGAAAAGAACAGAAAACGTTAATGTGACTATCTATACAAAATCTATCTCCAAACAACTTGATACAGATTTAAGGAGATTCAACTCCCAGTATGCACCTATTGAAATTAAACAATTCGGTAAATCTCATGACAGGTTTTTAATAATTGACGAAAAGGAAGTTTATCTCATCGGTGCTTCTCTTAAAGACTTGGGTAAGAAATGGTTCGGTTTTTCGAGGATTGATTCATTTCTTGATATAATATTGAAAAATTTGGAAAAGTAAAGGTATAAAAAGGAACAAATTTGAGTAATAACTTTCATATTTCAGTTGCTTCAACCCCAGATTCTTCTGAAGAACTTCTTTTTAAAGAAATTCAAATGTTGAAAACAGCATTGATATATGCTGATAAGACAAGGTTATATAGTTTATCTGCAAATTTTCTTTTATTGTTTCTTGGAATTACTAATTTTAACTTTGCTCAAAAAGTTGAAATGTTAAAACAACTTATTCCTACTTTTAATTTGAGTTTATATGATTTGAACAACTTCAACACTGTATTTTCATCATTTTCTAACTTAAATAAAAAAAGACATAAGAATTTTCAGGAGATGCACTTTCTTCAGATATTACAATCCCAAATTGAAAATGCTTGGAATGAATTTACTCCAAAAATTTTTGAATTCCTTGAAAGTAGTGGGTTAGCTAAACTATCTTTGGCTTATGAAAAGGGATTAGTTGAAATTTATGGTTTCAAGGAGTTGAATAATACAAATTTGATGATTCAAGAATATGTTGACGAAATTGTTAAAACAACAAAAGATAACGGAACTTTTCCATTCTTAGATGAATTATCTGCTGATATAATCAAAGCCAAAATTTCTGAAAATTCAGATAAATTAAGCAAGAGTTCTGTTGAAAGAATCAGACATACAGGTATAATTTCGCAATTAATGAATAGATTACCGTGCTTTGAGGTAGCCAGTTTAGATGAAATTATTGATATTAGAAGTGCATTATCAAAACACCTGATACGATTCAGAACAATAATTTTTGAATTTTCAGATGAAATCGAATTGAATATTTGGGATGATGAATTTGAATATGAGGTTAATAAAAAATATTTTCAGAAAATTGAACCTGTTATTTTAGAAATTGAAGAAGCTATAGAGGAAAACACTTACTTAAAAACAATAATTTCAAAAGCAATTGAACAAAAAGTAATTACTTCTCCATTGATTGGATTGTCGATTACTGGACTTAATAATTTTCAATCATTCCTACCTGCTGCACTTGGAGTTGTAACGGGATTGGCTCAATTAGCTATTACAACAAATTTAGAAGTTAAAAGAAAGAATAAACAAATTGAAGGAAATCAATTATTTTTTTATTACAAAGCGGGGAAATTGTTGGAAAAATGAAAATGTCAGAATACAAAGAATATACTAAATTAGAAATTGAAAAGGGAATAACCAAAGCTCTTGTATTTCTTTACAAGAATGATTCAGTTCTTTTAGAAACGAAGTATAATATTAATGAGAGAACAGTTACTCACCGATTGGGGATGTATTTAGCGGAACAGTTTCCTGAGTTTGATGTTGATTGCGAATACAATCGAATGGAAAAAAAAGATGATTTAGATAAAATAATAAATCATATTTCGAAGAGTTTGAGAAACATAAAGGATTACCCAGAATCAACTTTAACAAATGATACTAAAGCAGTTACTGTTTATCCTGATATTATTGTCCACAAGAGAAAAACAGATATAAATCTGCTCGTAATCGAGGTAAAGATGGGTTGGAAGAAGGATAAAGCAGAATTTGATAGAATTAAGTTAGAAGCATACAAAGAACAATTAAAGTACAAATTCGCAGTATTCTTAATAATTGGTGAGAATAATTCAGAAATGGAGTGGTTTTAATGATTGACTGGAAAGAATATAAAATTTGTGAAATTGGTAAAGTAATTACTGGTAATACTCCATCAAGTAAATTTCCTGATGAATTTGGAGATGATATGCCTTTCATAACTCCAACTGATTATAAGAATTACAATAAATGGATTGAAAAGGCAGATCGGTATTTATCTAAGAAAGGTATTGAAAAACTTAATCAGAAAATCCTTCCTGCTAAATCATTGCTCGTAACATGTATTGGTTCAGATATGGGTAAAGTTGCAATAAATTTGATTCCAGTAATTACTAATCAGCAAATTAACGCATTAATTCCTTCCATTGATGATCCAGAATTTCTATATTATAAATTCATAGATTCTTATGATACATTACGTTCCTATGGACAAGCTGGAACAGCAGTGCCTATTGTTAATAAAAGTGATTTTGAGAATATAAAGATTCTTCTCCCTCCTCTTCCTGAGCAGAATGCAATAGCTGAAGTGCTTTCTTCTTTAGATGATAAAATTGATTTACTGCACCGGCAGAACAAGACACTGGAAGCACTTGCCGAAACCCTTTTCCGCCAGTGGTTCATCGAAGAAGCAGACGAGAGCTGGGAGGAAAAGCCACTTCAAGAACTTTTAGAATTTATTGTTGACAATCGTGGGATGACTGCACCAACAGCAGATTCGGGAATACCATTGATAGCAACAAATTGCATAAAGAATAAAAATATCTTTCCTGTTTATGAAAAAGTAAGATATGTATCAAAAGATACTTATGATAGTTGGTTTAGGTCTCAACCAGAAGCAGGAGATATAATTTTTGTAAACAAAGGAACTCCCGGTTGTGTGAACTTAGTTCCTGACCCTGTGGACTTCTGTATTGCACAAGATATGATTGCTTTAAGGGTAAATGAACAATTGATGAGTAATTATTATTTGTTTATTCTTTTAAGAACAGATAAATTCCAATCAATTATACAGAATTCAAGCGTTGGGACTACTATACCACATTTGAAAAAAACTGACTTAATTAAGTTCCCAATTCTTAGTCCAGATAAAGAATATTTGCATAAATTTGATAATATAGTGAAGCCTATTTTCAAAAAATCAAACATTAATAACAATCAAATTCGCACATTAACCCAACTGCGGGACACACTTCTGCCGAAGTTAATGAGCGGGGAAATTAGAGTGGAGGTGTAGAGAGATGGAAATTGACAACACAATTAAAATTCTTAATGATAATCAAGGTGTAGTAAGTATTGTACTCTTTTTAATTTCATTAATAATTGCATGGTTTTCTGGAATATTCAAATTTATTAGGAACAAACCTAATTTTAAAATTGAACTGATTGAAGGACCCAATTTTTGTGTTGTAGTCGAAACAGGAGAAAAATTACAGGGTATGGATGCAAATAGAACTGCAATTTCATTATATCTTTCAATTTCAAATATTGGGAATGCATCATCAAGCATTGAGAAAGTATTAATTGATTATAAGTGTAATGTATTACTATGGGAAAATTGGAAAGTTTGGAAAAAATTCTCGAAATATGAAGAGAAAATTGAACAAATAAAACCATTTTATCGATGGTTTAAAGATATTCATAGTGTGGCTTCATTAGAAGAATTTAAAGTAAATCTCGGTGACGAAAAACTTAAGTTATACCCTTATTTATTTCAAAATAATTTATT
>MHAC01000041.1:17740-36329 GCA_001804565.1 Ignavibacteria bacterium GWF2_33_9
TAAATCAGTTAGAGGTATATTGTATTTTGAATCAAATGAATATTGGGGTGGTTTCGAACCGAAAAGAATTAAAAATGAAGTAGATATTAGGATTAAGGTTTATGATATTTACAACCATGAACACATTAAGAAAATGAAAATTCCTTTTGTAACTATTGATGAAGCAAAAAAATATAATACAGCTTTTGGAGAAACCTATAAAAAATTACGTGAAAAATATGATTAATCATCCATTGCATAAAGCAGTTGCAGACATCTTTGACGATATTAAGGGGAAATTTAATTTTTCATACTTTGAAATCTTAAAAGATGAAGCATGCGGAGGAAATAAACATTTGCCATTTTTTCTTAATTTCAAACCATCAAGGGATTCAGCTGTTTCCAATGTTGATTTAATGATATTGAAGAATAATAAAGTTAAATTAGTATGTGAAATTGAAGAATCCGGATTTAATCCAACAAAAATTTTCGGAAAAATATTTTCGACAGCATCTGCAAAAGTATGCAGACTTTATGAAAATCAAAATCACAGGTATTTAGACTTTGATAATAATGCCATTTTTTTACAAATAATCTGTAATGAATCATTTCAAGAAAATAGTTTGAAAGAACAACAAGGCATGATTATTGAGAATGAAATCAACAGTAAATTAATAAATTATAATTCCTGGATTAAAAAGTACAGATTAATTTATGGTAACGTTGCTGATGCAAAACCAAATGGTGAATTATATAAAGAATTGGAAAGAATAATTAAATCATTATAGGTTATTTTGAGAGTAATTAACTTTTGGAATCAATCACTTAGGATATAACTATGGGAACCAGTCAAATGGAAGATTTAAGATTGTTTTGTGTACGAGCCGATTATGGGACTTATACACATCAATTTCTTAAAAATGGATTTGTCGGAATTGGATGGCTTCACGAAAGTGACCTCTCTAAGATTAAAATAAGGGACGAACTCTATTCACTTTATCAAAAATATCATCCGGACGATACCAGTAATGTAGTTATTGGACAGCAAGTCGGTCAAATTTCCCGCTTCTTATTGGAAATTAGCAAAGGTGATTATGTAATTACACCGGACAAGAATACAGAATTTATTCATTATGGAATTGTCGATAGTGAATATTACTATTCTGATAATTCTGATGGTTGTCCGTATAATCATAGAAAGCGAGTAAAATGGATAGATAAAATTCCTCGCAGTGCATTTTCTGTTCCATTTCAAAATTCAATTCGATCTTCCCTTACAGTATTCAGTGTAAATCATATTCATAATTTTCTTGATGTGATAGGAGTTAAAGGTCTAAAACCGCCCAAAGATGAGTTTAATTACTACAAATCTATTATCGGAAAAATACTCGAATTAGATGATAAAGAATTCGAGATTCTCATTACTCATATTTTAACAGCTTTAGGATTTGAAGGTTCAAAACATACTGGAAAAGTTGGTGATGGTGGAGTTGATGCAATTGGTGAATTGAATGTATCCAATATGGCAAAGATAAAATTATTTGTCCAAGCCAAAAGATATAAGATAGGTTCAAATATCAGTGGAAATACCGTAAAAGCACTTAGAGCAAATATTCCCTCAGAAGGGCAGGGAGCATTTATTACGACATCCGATTTCCAAAAGAATGCAAAAGAAGTAGCTTTAGAAGCCGGATTTCCTCGTATTGGTTTAATAAATGGAGAACAGTTAGTCGATATACTCGCAGAACATTGGAACGATATACCTGAAGAATTTAGAACAAAATTAGACTTAAAAGTAGGTTTAGTACCGAATTAACGAGAAAAGAGGGATGTTTTATGAATAAAATCAAGTTTTACTTAACAAATCGTTTCATTCTCTTCATATTAATTGTTGGGATTTTTCTTGTAGTTACTTTTTTATTTACAGGGAATTTTTTCCCAACAACTGAAACAAAAGATATATGGTTTTATTCAGGTTTATTTATGGTTCTTTTTTCAGTCTTATTTATAGAACCTTTTTATTCATCCCCTAAAAATGTTATAACTAATTCGATACCATTATTACTTGTTTATCTTGCAATTCAAAAATCATTTAAATCTAATATTCTTTGGTGGATATCAATAGGAACTATTTTATTTTTAATATTGATTTCAATATTTGCTATGGCTTTATTCCAAGAAAATGTAAGCTCTGAAACAACTCGAAATAAAATTTCTGAAAAATTAAAATCATTTGCTGTTATATTTGGACAAGGTAAAGTAATATATTCAGCAGTTTTCCTATCGGTATTATTTCTTTATCAAGTTGAATTAATCAGAACAATACCCGATACTTACTATTACACCATGGTAATACTATGGGGATGCTTATTGCTTATTAATACAAAAGCTATTCATAGTAGTTTTTCACCAATTGTTAGAGACAAACAAACAAATGCAATTGGCGAAATTTTTAGTGTACAATCTGAAAAGATGTTTTTAGTTAAGTTATTTGAAGATAAAAAAAATGTTAAAAAATTTGATTTAGTTAAATTTAGATATAAAATGGATTCTTCTTTTGATTGTATAAACAATGGTTTTATATTTGATACATATAATTTAAACAATCAAAAATGGGCTAAGGTATTACTTCTTCATATTGATAAAGAAAACTGTAAGAAATTGAAAAGTAATACTCTTTACAAAATAGATGACAAAGAAAAAATATCATTACTTACTAAAGATTTGTGCATTGAATCATTTGTTGGCGTTATTATTGAAGGTACAAAAATTGGGAATATAAAATTTGAATATTCAAAAAAAATAAATGATTTACAGGAAGGAGACCTTTTAGAATTAGAAGTTGATGGAACAAAAATATTCTATCAAGTGTTCGGTGGAATAACCAATTCCGAGAAACTTGAATTGAAAGATGAATCTGGTTTTATTGAGGGTGAAGCAATACAATTAGGTACTTGGAACGATACAAATTTATCATTTGAAAAGTATGGGTGGCTTCCACAAATAAATACACCTATATTTAGAGCAAATACAGAAAATATTAATGTTCCAGATTTTAATTTCCCTGAGTACAAACTTGGTGTAATACCAAGTACAAATTTACCATCAATTATTAATCTAAATTATGCTGTAAGTCATCATTTAGCTCTTCTTGGAGTGACTGGTTCGGGTAAATCTTTTATCGCTCGTGAGCTTATTAAGGAACTCAGTATTGATACCAAAATTATAATAATCGATTTTACAGGAGAATGGAAAGAAAAATTACAAGAACTTTCCCCAGTAGATATTATCAATACAGATAAATTACCTGTCATGGAAAAACTAATTGCTGAAAAAGAAACAGAATCTTCAAACAGAAATTCCGATAAATCAAAGATTTTAGAATTCAAAAGAAAAATCCAGGAACAATTATTTAATTATTTTAAAGATTTTATGGAATCTAATAATAAAGTTGCATTGTTTGAGATTCCTGAACTTTCAAATACCACCTTTATTTTAGAATTCACTCAGTTATTCATAGAAAGTATTTTCAGTTATGCGAAGACAAAAAGAGGAAGTAAAATATGTCTGGTGCTTGAAGAAGCTCACACAATTGTTCCTGAAACAGGTTTCTTAGGCGACCTTGGTGATTACGGTAGTTCAAAAGCATTAGTAAGTAAAATGAGTCAAATTGCCCTTCAAGGAAGAAAATTCGGTGTCGGACTAATTGTAATTGCTCAGAGAACTGCTAATGTTTCAAAGACTGTTCTAACTCAATGTAATACCATTATTTGTTTTCAAGCATTTGATGAAACAAGTTTTGCTTTTCTTGGAAATTATATCGGAAAAGATTTGACTCAAGCATTACCTAATTTAAAATTATATCACGCAATAGTCACTGGAAAAGCAATAAAATCTAACATTCCTATGATTGTCAATTTAGAAAGAAAAACACATGCACCCAATAACTGAAAATCAAATAGAATATTCGGCAATAGAAATCCTGAAGGAAATGGGCTGGGATTATGCAAATGGTAAGGATATTTCTCCTGAAGGTCTTTTTTGCGAAAGAGAAAGTTTCGGTGATGTTTTATTAGTCGGCAGACTAAGAGATTCCTTAATAAGACTGAATCCCAATATTCCGCATAATGCAATAGAATCAGCAATTCAGAGAGTTCAGAGAATTGTTTCAACTGATTTACTGCATAATAACGAAGAATTCCATAAATATCTGATTGAAAAAGTCCGAATCCCTTATCAGCAAAATGGCTACGAAAGAAGTTATGAAGTTGCATTAATAGATTTTGAAAATATCGAAAATAATCAATTCCTCGTTGTTAACCAAC
Organism: Ignavibacteria bacterium GWF2_33_9; assembly: GCA_001804565.1. GTDB lineage: Bacteria > Bacteroidota > Ignavibacteria > Kapaibacteriales > UBA2268 > GWF2-33-9. Next base: position 22,045 of record MHAC01000041.1, read on the forward strand.
TAACAATAGTCGAAAATAATCAGAACAAACGACCTGACGTCATACTTTACGTTAATGGTTTACCTATAGTCGTATTTGAACTAAAGAACGCCACAGACGAGAAAGCGGACATTCAGAGTGCATACAATCAACTTCAAACTTATAAAGCGATTATACCCACTTTATTTAATTATAATGCTATTTGTATTATCAGTGATGGGTTGGATTGCAGAGCAGGCACTCTCACTTCAGGATTGAACCGTTTTATGGCTTGGAAATCAGCCGATGGAATAAAAGATGCTTCCCGATTCAAAGGACAGTTACAGATATTACTTCAGGGAATGATGAATCCGGCAACTCTACTCGATTTGGTAAGGAATTTCATTGTATTTGAGAAAACTCAGAAACTCGACCAAAAAGGAATAGTGCAATCATTCACCGAAAAGAAATTAGCCGCATATCATCAGTATTATGCAGTAAATAAAGCAGTAGAATCAACAATAGAAGCATCCGGCATAAATGGGAATAGAAAAGGTGGAGTTGTTTGGCACACTCAAGGTTCAGGTAAAAGTTTGAGTATGGTTTTCTTTACCGGAAAACTAATTACTTCACTGCAAATGAAAAACCCGACTGTGGTTGTAATAACTGATAGAAATGATTTAGATGACCAATTATTCGATACTTTTTCTGCCTCCAGACAGTTATTAAGGCAAGAACCCAAACAAGCAGAAAACAGAGATAACTTAAAGGAATTACTCAAAGTAGCTTCCGGTGGGATTGTTTTCACTACAATACAAAAGTTTTTACCGGAAGATAATAAATCTCATTATGACCAACTTTCAGATAGAGAAAACATAGTTGTAATTGCTGACGAAGCCCACAGAACCCAATATGGATTTGGTGCAAAATTAGTTGATGAAAGAGATAAAGAAACCAAAGAAGTAATTGGGAAAAGGATTGCGTACGGATTTGCTAAATATATGCGTGATGCTTTGCCAAGTGCCACTTATATTGGTTTCACAGGTACACCGATTGAACTAACCGACAAAAATACTCCACAGGTATTTGGAAATTACATTGACCGATATGACATTAAAGATGCAGTTGATGACGGAGCAACAGTTTCAATTTATTACGAAAGCAGATTAGCAAAAGTAAATCTTGATTCAGAAGGTAAAAAATTAATAGAAGAATTCGATAAAGAACTCGAGGAAGACGAAGAACTAACAGAGAGACAAAAGGCAAAAGCTAAATGGACAAAACTCGAAGCAATTATTGGAAATAAGGAAAGACTCAAAAATTTGGCGAGTGATATGGTCAATCACTTTGAGCTTAGACAAAGCGTTTTCGAGAGTAAAGCATTGATAGTAGCAATGAGCCGTAGAATAGCCGCTGAACTTTATAAAGAAATCATTGCAATTAGACCTAACTGGCATAGTGATGATTTGACGAAAGGTGTAATTAAGGTTGTAATGACTTCCAGTAGTTCCGATGGTCCCGAAATAGCAAGGCATTACACTACAAAACAGCAACGAAGGGACTTATCTGACAGAATGAAAAATCCAGATGATGAACTTAAAATTGTAATTGTAAGAGATATGTGGCTGACAGGTTTTGATGTGCCTTGCTTGAATACAATGTATATTGACAAACCAATGCGTGGACATAATCTAATGCAAGCAATTGCAAGGGTAAATCGTGTGTTCAAAGATAAACCAGGTGGATTAATCGTAGATTATCTTGGAATAGCTTCAGACTTGAAAAAAGCACTTTCATTTTATGGAGATGCAGGTGGTAAGGGAGAACCGGCAGTAAATATTGAAAAAGCATTTGATGCCTTTTTAGAGAAAATCGAAGTAATTCAACAGATGTTCCGTGAGGAAAGCAATACCCGAAAGGATATTTTAGTAGAAGAACCCCACGCTTATTATTCAGAGAGTTATTCTTTTAATTTTAAGAGATTCTTTGAAGCAGAATCACAAGAAAAACTTTCAATCATTCTACAAGCTGAAGAACATATATTAGGATTGAAGGAAGGTAAAGAAAGATTCATAAAAGAAGTTGGATTGATGAGTCAGGCATTGTCACTCTGCATTTCTAAAAATGAAGTGAGAGAATATTTACCGGAAGCAGCATTCTTTCAATCTGTTCGAGCAAGATTAACGAAATTCACCGGAACAGGAATCTCCAAGAAAAATTATGATTACGAAACAGCAATAAAGCAGTTAGTAGATAAAAGTTTGGTTAGTGAAAAAGTAGTAGATATTTTTGATGCGGCAGGACTTCAAAAACCTGACATATCAGGATTAGGAATACTATCAGAAGAATTCCTTGCAGAAGTACAAGGAATGAAGCATAAGAATATTGCAATCGAACTCTTAAAGAAAGTTTTGAATAATGAATTGAAAGCAAGAACCAAGACAAATCTCGTAAAAAGCCACAAGTTACTTGAAATGTTGGAAAGCTCCATCAAAAAATATCAAAATAATTTACTTACTACCACCGAAATTATCCAAGAATTAATTAATATTGCAAAAGAGATAAATGAAAGTGACAGAGAAGGAGAGAAATTAGGACTGTCGAAGGATGAAGTTGCCTTTTATAATGCACTTGAAGTCAATGAAAGTGCTGTAAAAGTACTTGGGGATGAGACCTTGAAAGAAATTGCAAGAGAAATCTCCGAAAAAGTAAGAGCAAATGCAACAATTGATTGGACAATCCGAGAAAGTGCCAGAGCAAGATTGATGGTTATCGTTAAAAGAACTTTGAATAAATATGGTTATCCACCAGACAAGCAACAAAAAGCAGTATATACCGTGTTAAAACAAGCAGAGTTGTTGGCTGATGAAATAACAAGTGGCGAGTAGTTTGAAAATTTTCATACAACAACAAATTCTCAAATAAATATACAAGAAGTTAGAGAATACAAAATATTCTACTTATTCTTTTTCCCAAATCGCTTTTCAAGAGCAGAACGAACATTTTCTATACCTTCCGGTTTTGCTATTTTCTTGTATACCTCAAAAGATTTTGAATCACGATGACCAGTTGAGGCCATAACTTCTCTATCCAAAGCACCACCCCTTAATGATTCAACTGTGAATGTTAATCTTCCATAGTGGTTGCTTATTACTTTGAATTTTTCTATTTTAGTAACTTTTCTTCTATTTAGTGACTTCCATACTCTTTCGATAGTATCATTAAGACCAGCATTTTCGCATATATCCCTTATATTATCATTTAACTTTTTAATTGAAGGTACAGGCAAAGAGAAATAATATTTTTCCAATATCTGGAGAGCTGGCTCAATCAGAGGAATAATTACATCATTATTTGTCTTGGTTTGTTGAAATTTCAATATTTTATTATCAAAATCAATCCTTTCTTTAGTAATAGCTTTAAGATCGTTATAACGAAGCCCCGTGAATATTTGCAGTAAAAAACAGTCTTTTGAAATTTGCATTATATCAGATGATGGGACATAATCAAATATTTTCTTAAATTCATCATTCGATAATGCGAATTTTTGGCTTTCTGTATTTAAGTTAAGCGATCTCAAGGTATTAGAGAAATGAATTTTATGTTGATTATTATCTGTAAATGAAAATTCAAAAGCTTTATTAAGTAAAGTCGAGAATATTTTAATAGATTTATGAATAGAAGGATCTTGCAAGTTTTTCTTTAGAGATAAGAAATATGCATATTTTTTTATTAAATCTTGATTGACATCTTCAATAAAAATCTTTTTCTTCAGCTCATCCTTTTGAAATGAAATGATGTAATTTACATTAGTGCGATATTTTTTGATTGTAGAATGTTGAAATTCTGGAGAATTAGAAATTCTTTCAAGAACATCTGATACTATCTCAGGTATTGTTCTTCTATTAAAATTTTGAGCATTATTTTCTTCAGGTTGGAGTAAATTATTAAGGAATGATAAAAACTCAGGTTTTGAGATAGCCTTTTTCAATGCTAAGTTGTTATAATAATATTCATTAATGTTTGTTTTAATATTTTCAAGATAGCTATTCAGTTCCTTTTCATTATGAATATTTCTTTTAAATTTTTCTCTCTTTGTGTCGAATTCACCTTCTTTTACACTTAATCCTATTGTCTTTTGGATTCTATTTCCATCCCAGGATAATGATATTTGAATTGGGTATAATTTTCTTCCTGCCATTTTTAGCAAATAAAAATTCATTCTCATAATCTTCACTACTTTGATATTTGATGTATGCAAAATTACGAAAAAAAACAATATGTTTAACAGTTTGTTTAACATTTTTTTTGATATCCAAAGAATATTAATACAATATAAGGAACATGTATATTCCTATATAATACTTGTATACTGTTATCTGCGTAATCTATACTTGTTTTTACTTGTCAATACTAATATTACAGTAGGAGTCCCTCCGGGCCCACAACGATGCCCTGAATGCCTCTCTCATTCAGGGTTTTTATTTGCCTCTCAAATATCTAAACGGTTTTTGTTTTTTTTACAAAATAATTTGTAAGAAATTTGTAAGTTTGTAGTTTATTGCATTTATGATGAGAGAAAGTATGAGTAGTAGGTTTATTGTGAATTCTCAATTGTTATTCTTGAAGAAATTCTGGATTATAATTTTTGCAGTTGCTAATTTAAATTTGTTATTTTCTCAACCTGATTCACTTAATACTCATACAACAGTTAGCTTGAAAATTTCTACTCTTGATTTTCAAAATTCCAAAAAGGTTGTGCTTGATTTCATCCAAAAGCATGATATAAAAATTGTAATGCAAAAGGAAAATAGAACAAATTTAAATATTAATTTTATTTCAAATCAAACTGAATTTGAAGAATTTGAAGCAATTTCTAATAAACTTGGTTTTACAATGTCGAAAGATATCGTTTCCAATAATAATTACCCACAAATTCAAGAAAAAAGAAAAGAACTAAATTATTTAAGAGAAAAGAATGAGTCTTACTCCGTATATCGTTCAAAAATAGATGAAAATGACGAAAATTATTCGCAAGTCTGGAAGGAACAATTGGATATTGAAGAAAAAATCTTTAACCTTGATCAAGAAATTAGCAAGCTCAATAAATCAGGCAATACATTCGATATAAATTTATTTTTGATGGATGAGTCTACTGTTCCTGAGAAAACAGGTGTTTCTTTTGTGAATATGCCAGGGATTGAATATTCAATGCTCAATATTGACCAACCTGTTTCCAATGTTTCTTCTTCACAATATAATGGGTATATTTTAAAATACTTGTTCACTCGTGGTAAAAGTTATTTCACTGTTGGCGCTTATAAGGCACTTAATAAAACTGCTGTCGATTCGAATATATATTCTGATTTATTCATTCTCGGTTTTGGGCAGGATTTTTATTCTAGGTATTTCGGCAAGGGTAGCAATCACTTTTTGAATTTATATTCTGGTTATACTATTGGTTATTTGATGGGTACCGGTGCTGATAAATCCATAAATATGTTCTATGTTTCTCCTTCGATTGGCTTAGAATTATACAAAAATAAATATATTTTGATCGATACCAAAGCTACTTATTTTGTTCCTCTCAAATATACTAGAAATCTGAGGGGATATACTTTAAATACTTCTTTCAATTTTGCTTTTTAAAACTGAGTTGTTTAATTAATCTGCAATAAAAATACGCAATTTTATTGCGTCTTTTTTTTAATATATTGTTATCACATTAGCGGGATCTCTTTGTGCCTCCATTTCCTCCACTACCTTTGGATTTCTTTTTATTACTTTTATTGTTACTCTTTTTGCTTTTCTTATTATTTCCATTATCATTGTTGTTACCGTGTTTACTTTTGTCAACTTTGTGATTATCTTTCCCACGGTTATTGTCTCTAAAGTGCCGTCCATTATCATCGTCATTATTTTTATGTTTATCACCCTTATTAATTCCTTTTTCATCATAATTTGTGAAATGATGAATGCCTCCATTTGAATGATTATTATGATTTCCCTTATGATGTTTGAATTTATCACGCCATGGAAAATAAAAATTATCAGTATAGAATCTTCGTTCAGCTCTACCTAAGTGGAAATGTCGGTAATGAATGGGCAGCTTCGTGGAATAACACCAATTGCCGCCACTTGAATAATAATATCCATGATTGTAAAAATCGTAATAGAGATTATACTGAGGGAAATATACATAACCGGAATTATATCCATTATAATACTCATCCATCCAGTATTGGTCATCGGGATAAGCCCGGTAAATGGTGCATCCTCCAAATAGCAGCATTGTGGCTGCCAACATATAAAGAATTAATTTTGTATTTTTCATTTTTCCCTCATCCAATGATTGTTTCATCTAAATCAATTTGCAAACATAGATAATTTACTATATTAGACTAACTAAATCTTAAAATGTTTAATATAAGCTAAAAAAAGGAACATTACTTGTTTTTCATTTTTTGGGCAACACAAATCTCATTGCATTTGGTACAATTTCAAAAGTACATTCTGTTGCAAAAAAGCATTCACCATCCAGATTCACTGCCGCAGGAGTCGTCGACCTAATTATAAGTTTATTTCCTTTTGTGTATTGAGTAATATCCCAAGAGAGATGCTCCCCTGCTTTGAATTTTGAAATTAAAGGAATTAGACTGAGTCTGCCAAGTGTTTTCTTGACAATTACAAAATCAAGTTTACCATCATTCACTTCTGCAAGCGGTGCTGAATAAAATCCACCTCCGTACCATTTAGAATTTGCAGCAATACAGAAAAGACTGTTTTGTGTAAATTCTTCTTCATCATCAATTTTAATCGTAAAAATGTTGTTAATCTTTTTTAGAAGACAGTAAAATATTGACGAATAATAAGATGCATGACCTGAAATGAATGGAATTTTTTTGAATAGTTCTTGTTTCATTGCAATTTCAGCATCTAAACCCATAGAACATTGATTTATAGCATACAAATCTCCACAGCGGATCATATCAATTTCTACTGCTTCACCATCAATCAAATTCTCTACTTTTTGAAATAATTCCACTCCTCCAAAATATTTCACGAAATCATTGCCCGAACCAGAAGGGATATGAGTAATCTCAACATTTTCGAAACCAATTGCCCCATTTGCAACTTCCAACAAAGTACCGTCTCCTCCACAAGCATAAAAGCGAATTTTTTCTCCTTCAACTGCCTTTACCTTAACATATTGCACAGCATCTCGTTTTGCCTTTGTCACATAAATTTCATAATCCAAGTTTCTCTTTTTGCAAATTTTCTCAATGAGTGGAATAATATGAAGTTTTTTTTCCCCTTTTCCTGCTTCAGGATTCACCACAAAGCAATGTTTCATAGAATTTCCTTGCTATGGTTTATTAATTTGCAAAGTTAAAGAAAAAGTTCAAATGTTTTAGCAATAATTGTGAAAATAATTCGGAATATTCAGTAATTAACGGATATAAAATGAGATATTAATATGCAGCTATCGAATATAGAAAGATTAATAAAAATTGCTGAAGATACTTTCGATTTCCGTAATGACGATTCTCAGTTGAATGTTACTCCGGAAATTATTGAACAATTACAAAAAATTCATCCAGCTGCAATGTCTGAAGAAACTAATGAAAACGGTCCAATTGCTTGGTTACTAGTGATCCCCACTAATGAAGACCTTATGAAAAAATTCCTTGCAAATGAAATCAATGAACGAGAACTCTTCGAACTAACTCCTTTGAATATTAAATACGATTCTATTTACCTGTGTTCGGCACTCGTTTTGGACGAATACCGCAAAAAAGGTATCACAAAAGGATTAGCACTCAACGCTATAAAGAAAATTCAACAAAACCATCCAATCAAATCGCTTTTTGTATGGACTTTTTCTCGTGAAGGTGAGTTGGCAGCTGAATCCATAGCCAGAAGTACAGGTTTGGAATTATTCCGGAAATAAAAAATCCCGCATAATGGCGGGATTTTTCTTTTTTCAAATATTAATGTTTTCTACATTGCATCAATAATTGCATTCAAAGTAGTGCTTGGACGCATAACACTGAATGTCTTAGCAGTGTCAGGCATATAGTAACCACCCAAATCTGCCGGAGCACCTTGTGCAGCGAGCAATTCAGCAGCTATCTGTACTTCTTTTTCATTCATTTCTTTTGCAACAGGTGCAAAACGAGCTTTGATTTCAGCATCATCATTTTGTTCTGCCAATGCATTTGCCCAATATTGAGCCAAATAGAAGGATGACCCACGATTGTCAATTTCATTCACTTTACGAGAAGGCATCCTAGCATTTTCTAAATATTTACCAACTGCAATATCCAAAGTAGCAGCGAATACACCTGCTTTTGCATTTCCTGTAACTTGCTGGCAAAGTTCGAGTGAAGGAACCAAAGCACAATATTCACCAAGTGAATCCCAACGTAAGTGTCCTTCTTTTTGCAACTGCTGTACGTGCTTAGGGGCGGATCCACCGGCACCTGTTTCGAAAAGTCCGCCGCCATTCAAAAGTGGAACGATGGAAAGTACTCTTGCAGATGTGCCAAGTTCCAAAATTGGGAATAAATCTGTTAAATAATCACGAAGTACATTACCAGTAACGGAAATTGTATCCAAGCCCTGACGAATTCTTGCAAGTGAGAAATTCATTGCTGCTTCTGGGTTCATTATCTTGATTTCCAAACCTGTTGTATCGTGGTCTTGCAAGTATGTATTTACCTTAGCAATAACCTGGCGGTCGTGAGCTCTGTTCTCGTCAAGCCAGAAAATTGCAGGACAGTTTTGTGCTTTAGCACGAGTAACAGCTAATTTCACCCAATCTCTAATTGGCAAATCTTTTGCCTGGCAAGCACGGAAAATATCACCTTTTTGTACATTCTGACTAAGTAACACATTACCTGCCATATCTACAATTCTGATAGTTCCTTCAGCTTCAGCTTCGAATGTTTTATCGTGTGAGCCGTATTCTTCAGCCTTCTGTGCCATAAGCCCAACATTGGAAACATTACCCATAGTTGCAGGATTGAATTGTCCTTTTTCTTTTGCATCTTCCAAAATTGCTTTGTAAATTGTAGCGTAGCAGCGATCAGGAATAATTGCCATAGTGTCTTGCAACTGATCATCATTATTCCACATTTTACCACCATCACGGATTACGTTTGGCATTGATGCATCTACAATAATGTTATTAGGCACATGCAAATTAGTAATTCCATAACGGGAATCCACCATTGCGAGAGGTGCATGAGTTGCATAACATGAATTGATGTCAGCTAATATTTCTTCCTTTTTGTCAGCAGGCAATCTATCTAATTTATCTATTACATCCTGCAAACCATTATTCAAATTTACACCAATTTCTTTCAACGAAGCAGCATGTTTGTCCAAAGCATCTTTGTAAAAAATGGAAACTGCATGACCGAACATTTTAGGATCGGAAATTTTCATCATAGTTGCTTTCAAGTGCAATGAAATTAATACACCTTGTTCTTTCGCTTCTGCAAAAGCAGTTTCATAAAATTTACGAAGTGCAGCAACTTCCATTTTTGTTGAATCTAATATCTCACCGGCTTGCAGCGAAAGTTTTTCTTTCAATACTTTAACGGAGCCATCTTGACCAACAAATTCGAAACGAACATCAGTTGCTTTATCCAAAGTAACTGAAGTTTCATTTCCATAAAAATCATTTGCATCCATGTGTCGAACACTTGCTTTAGAGCCGCTTTCCGGCCAAGGTTTCATCATTCTGTGAGGATTTTGCTTCGCAAATTTTTTCACGGATAAAGCAGGACGACGGTCTGAATTACCTTCACGCAAAACAGGATTAACTGCAGAACCGAGAACTTTGGCAAAACGTGTTTGTAATGCTTTTTCTTCATCATTTTTTGGTTCTTCAGGATAATCAGGAATATTATATCCTTTACCTTGCAATTCTTTTATCGCAGCTTGCAACTGAGGAATTGAGGCACTAATATTTGGTAATTTAATAATATTTGCTTCAGGTGTTTGTGCCAAATTGCCAAGTTCAGTTAAGTAATCGGCAACTTTTTGGTCTTCAGTCAAATTTTCAGGAAAATTAGCGAGGATACGGCCTGCCAATGAAATGTCTCTTGTTTCAACATCAATGCCTGTTCCCTTTGTAAAAGCTTGAACGATTGGAAGCAAACTGTAACTTGCCATTTCAGGTGCTTCGTCAATTTTTGTCCAGATAATTTTGTAACTATTCATATTATTTTTTAAAATTATGGTTTAAAAATTATAAATTAAATGTCTGTTTTGTGAAAAATTATAGATTTCAAAATTAAGCAATTTGTTTTTATTATGAGTATTATAAAGGTAAGAAAATATAAATCGAATAATTAATAAACCTTAATTATTTGTGATAGATTTTTTTTATTTAATTTTGGAAAAATATTGAAAATGGAAAAAATAAAAATTACAACTTTTAAAACTCCTATTGGAGAAATTCTGATAGGTTCATTCAATTCAAAACTGGTTATGGTTGACTGGAAATGGAGGAAAATGCGTTCAACCATCGACAAACGTATTCAGAAATTTCTGCAAGCTGAATTTGAAGAAGGTAAGAATGAAGTAATTTCCAAAACAATTGAACAATTGGATGAATACTTTATTGGAAATCGAAAAGGATTCGATTTACCCATTATGCTCTGTGGGAAAGAATTTCAGCAAAAGGTCTGGAGTGCCTTGCTGGCAATTCCGTACGGACAAACATCTACTTATTTGAAACTTGCAGAAAAAATCGGAGATTCCAAAGCAGTTCGTGCTGTGGCTAATGCAAATGGGGCAAACGCAATTTCAATTATAATTCCCTGCCATAGGATAATTGGCTCTGATGGCGAACTGGTGGGATACGCAGGCGGCTTGCCGGCTAAGAAAAAGCTACTAGAATTAGAAACAAAATTCTTGTAATTACTTCAAACACTTATTATACTAATTCCCCAAAAGAAAAGAGTATCTACATATCTCTATTATTCGTAATTTTGTAAATTAATAAAAAATACAAACATAATTATGATTGTTAGAGTTAGATTTGCTCCATCGCCAACGGGGTATTTGCATGTTGGTGGATTGCGTACTGCATTGTACAATTACCTTTTTGCTCGCCATCATGGCGGAAAAATGATTCTCCGAATTGAAGATACTGATAGAACCCGACTGGTAGAGGGTGCTCAGGAAAATTTGATTAAGTCGCTGGAATGGGCAGGTATAAACTTTGACGAAGGACCTCACATTGGCGGTGATTTCGGCCCTTATATTCAATCTGAAAGATTCGACCTTTACAAAAAATATGGTATGGAATTAATTGAATCCGGACATGCTTATTATGCTTTCGATACTCCTGAGGAAATCGATGCAATGAGGGAAAAACAAAAATCTACAGGTGATTTCAAATATCAACGTGATTTGATGAAAAACTCTCTTAATCTTACGACAGAAGAAACAAAAAAGCAAATAGAAGAAGGTCACCCTTATGTAATACGCATGAAAGTACCTCATGAACAGGAAATTGTTTTCCAGGATATTATTCGTGGCGAGGTGAAAGTAATCGGAAAAGAAGTAGATGACCAAGTCTTGCTTAAAAGCGACGGCTTCCCCACTTACCACTTAGCAAATGTTGTTGATGACCACTTAATGCAAATAACTCACGTAATTCGAGGAGAAGAATGGCTTCCGTCCACTCCAAAGCATACTTTACTGTACCGGGCATTCGGCTGGGATGTCCCTGAATTTGCACATTTACCACTTTTACTTAATAAAGATAAATCTAAATTGAGCAAACGTCAGGGAGATGTTGCTGTGGAAGATTATGTTGCAAAAGGCTTTTTCAAAGATGCCTTCATCAATTTTATCGCCTTGTTGGGTTGGAATCCGACAGGTGACCGAGAAATATACTCATTCGATGAACTAATAGAATTTTTCAATCTGGAAAAGGTGAATAAAGCAGGCGCTGTATTCGATTTGGAAAAACTTACATGGGTAAATGCTCAATACCTGCGAACAAAGTCAATGGATGAACTTGCTGATTACATTATTCCGTACTTAGAAAGTCAAAATCAAAATTATATTAATCGTGATTTTCTAAAGCAAGTTATTGACCTCTTCAAGGAAAGAATTGAAAATATGTTGGATTTGTATGAAACAACAAATTATATGTTCGCAAAACCAACCGAGTTCGACTTGGAAGCATTAAAGAAAAATTGGAAAGAAGAAACTACTGAAATTATGCCGAAATATTTAGAGTTTCTGAAAACCCAAAGTGATTGGACTCATTCACCTCTTTACGAAGCAACAAAAATATTTTGCGAAGAACAAAATTTTAAAATAAAATTCATCGTGAATCCTTTGCGGATAATGATTACAGGCTCTTCCAAGGGTGCCGGCATGTTCGAAACAATGGAATTACTTGGTAAAAAGGAATGTATTGATAGAATTGAATATTTTTGGGCTAATATTAGCCTTAAATAAAAAAATCTCATTTGTTTATTATTTTTTTCATGGAGTTAATCATGGCTAAAGAACAGAAAGTAAAAAAAGAAGATAAGAAGAAACCCGCAAAGACTTTGATTGAAAAAAGAAAGGAAAAACAAGAAAAGAAACTTGCCAAGAAATAATATCTTCTTTATTTAATCAAAAGGTTAATTATTCTTATAAGAAAATTAACCTTACTTTACTAAAAAACTCTTTGTCGTATTTTAAATACGACAGTGAGTTTTTTTTTAAAATTTTCATTTTATAACTAAAGTTTTATTAATTAAACTACCATAATAATGATTTTTTCAATGAAGTGTTTTCCAGTGAAAAAGGAGAAACATGCCCGGTTGTATTTTGCCAAAGCAAACAAGTAAACTATTGATGTATTCAATGCGTGAATAATTTCCGAAAATGGCAATATGTGCTACAAGCCAGCAATATACGTTAGTGAGCTTATGAAGTAAAAGTATTTAATATTTTTTTTTAATATTAACCAAAAACTAAGCATATCCCTTTTTTTTTTTTTTTTTATTATTTCAAAATAATTAAAAATTTCATACTTCTAGCAAGATAAGTTTTTATTTAATAATTGAGATATCTAAGAGTTGATTATCAATGACATTTTTCAAAATACTATTTGTCATTGAGATGCAAATCAAAGTTACACATACTACGAAGTTTTACACTAATAAATTGAGAAAATACTCATTATTGTTAAAATAAATCTCTTCGGAGGCAAGATTGAAAAAGTTATTTTACCTACTCTTTGCACTCATTTACCTCCCCTATATTGTGTCCGCACAAAGCATCGACAAAAATAATTACTTGTCAAATAATTCCCTTGCGGGAATTAATAGTATTGGGGACGAAAATTTAATTGGTCCTGATGGTCTTCCAATGTACGCAAAAGGCCAGATATTCCTAAAAATTCGGAATGACCGAATGACAGATTTCTTAAAGAATACCTCAAGTTTTCAGCAATTCGGACTTCCCTCTCTGGATAAAATAGGTATTCTTTACAACGTTAAATTAATAAAACACGCATTTACATTATCAAAAAACTTATCTCAAAAAGTTGATAATCGGATTTTAATCCCTACGGATAATAGAAACTTACAAAGCATTTTCATAGTAAATTTCGATGCAAGATTTAAGAGTTTCGATATTATCAAAGAATATTTACAATTGCCTGAAGTTGAATATGCAGAACTGATACCACTTAATTATGAAGTTGAAATTCCAAATGATGTCCTATTTGGTTCAGAACAACATTTAATTCAAATGAGATGCCCTGAAGCTTGGGATATTCATCATGGTGAAGATGGAGATCCAAATATCATAATTGGAATTTGTGATACAGGAATTGATTGGAAGCATCCTGATTTAACAGGCAATATGTATAATAATTTGGGTGAAGATGCTGATGCTGACGGCAGAACAATTGTATTTGACGGTCTTAATTGGGTGTTTGATGCAGGCGATATAAACGGAATAGATGATGATGGAAATGGCTATGTAGATGATTTGAGTGGATGGAATTTTTACACGGGTGATGGTACTGCACAAAATAACATTATGGGTTCATCAGCAAATCGTCACGGTACTCATGTTGCAGGAATAGTTGCTTCAGAGGATTCAATTTATAGAGGAATCGCACCCGATGCATCAATTATTAGCGTTAAGGTTTGTAATGCGTCAGGTAATTATTGCCCAACAGATGATGTAATTGACGCAATTGAATGGTGTCGAGATAACTCTAACTTATTTAATCCATTGTCGATATACAACATATCTGTGATAACTATAAGCTTAGGAGGTTCAGTATATAATAG
>MHAC01000041.1:36383-44705 GCA_001804565.1 Ignavibacteria bacterium GWF2_33_9
TGGATAATGTATTGAGTGTATCCTCGGTTGCATCAAATGATAAAAAAGCTTATTATTCCAATTTTGGTTTTACTGTAGATGTTTCTGCTCCTGGTGGTGATGTTACAGTTGATGGAGGTATCTTAAGTACTGTACCAAACAATGGATATGTTCGTTTCCAGGGAACATCGATGGCTTCTCCACAGGTTGCAGGTTTAGCCGGTTATCTAAAAACATGGTTACCACTTTATACTGTTGACCAACTTCAACGTAGAATACTTGCAAATGCAGATAATATAGACCATTTAAATCCAAATTATCGAGGATTATTAGGTTCTGGAAGAATTAATGTTCTTAATTCAATTTTATTTGAAAATAATAAAAAATTCCCCTTGAAATTAGTTACATCCGGAATTCATTACAACATGGTTGCAGATTACTATAATATTGGATTTAATATTCAAAATTATTCTATGGATGGTGCAAATAATGTTAAATTCGAATTCTTTACTGATAATCCTAACATTGAATTATTAGCTCCATATGCTTATGGAATGATTGGAGCTGAAGGTTCGACAGTTACTCCGGCATTTTTACCTTTGAGAGTGATTTCTGCGGCACCTGAATGGGCAACAATCAGAGTGAAAATGACTGGAATAGACAATTCAATATTAGTTGGCAGTGAATATGAATTCAATATTTACTGTGGTCAAGATGCAATATTGGTATATTCTAAGGGAGAAGGAAATACATCCAGCGGAAAATATATTAACAATTTTTTAACAAGTAATGGTTTCGGAGAAGTTGTTTACGTTAATGATAATTTCACAAATCTAATCGGTTTCAAGTATGCTTTCCTGTCTTTCGGAAGTGGTTATGGTTCTGATTATTCATTTTTCGACAATAATAAAGCCGATATAGTGAAAGCATTTCTTGAAGAAGGTGGCAAACTTTATCTTGATGGAGGTGAAGCAATTGGATTCGAACAAGTTGACAATCCGGAACTTTTGTCACTTCTGGGAATAGCGCAGGCATTTGATGGTTATCCTTCTAGTATATTCAATGGATTATTAGGTGAAATCAATTCAATTGCTGAAGGAATGATATTTAATTCCACTAATCAAGTATATAAAGTATGGATGGATTACTACATTCCTTCAACGGGAACTCCTTTATTCCAAATGCCCGGACTAGGAACAGTTGCAGTGCAAAATACAGGTATTTTTGGTCAGAAATCAATAGTATCATCCTATGCTCTTGGTTTATTAGTTGACGAAATGCCGCCTTCAACAAAAGATATATTATTCAGAAAAATACTTAGCTATCTTGGTCTTTTTGTGGAAACACCTCAACCGGTCGTATTGAATTTTCCTGAAAATAATGCAATATTAAATTCTGAAAATTATGTAATTTTTGACTGGAATCCGTTGAATAATATTTGGAATTATCAATTCCAGATTTCCAAATATTCAGATTTCCATATATTAACTTACGATGAATTTGTAATTAATCCCAGTCACTCTTTCACATCTTCATTCTTCAGTTTGGATCAAAATTATTACTGGAGAGTGAGGAGTCAGAATAATTACGGATTTAGTCCATGGTCGGAGGTTCGTACATTCCAGGTTAAGGAAATGAAACCTGAAAAGCCAATTTTGGTTTCACCTTCATTTAATTCTCAAGTTCATACTTTGAAACCAACATTCAATTGGGAAGTAACAGAACGTACTCAAACATATATGCTGGAAATTGCTAGAGATGTGAATTTCACAAATGATTATAAATCGTTTGCATTTATAAATACTAATTCATTCTATTTTTATCCTGGTCTTTCCAACAATACTAATTATTACTGGAGAGTAACTGCAAAGAACAATGCAGGATATGGTCCGCCGAGTGATGTTTGGGTATTCAAAGCTTATCTCTGCTCATCTATCCCTACTTTGGTTTCCCCATATGATGGTGCTGATCATCAAACCATACATCAAACATTCACTTGGAATTATGATCAATATGCGCAATTCTTTGATTTACAAATTGCCGATAATCTTAATTTCCAAACTCCAATGAATTACTTTGGTATCAATGCTAATTCCTTTGACGTGACGAGCGGATTGGAAACTAATAAAACATATTACTGGCGTGTTAGAAGCTTTAATAATTGCGGTTATACCGATTATTCACAAGCATTTTCATTCTCTACTGACATAATCCCATTTGTTATTAATTTGGAAAATAAATCAACTTGCAGAGGCAACAGTATTGAACTAGGAACATTTTCAAATGGTGATTTGATTACAGTAACCGGTGGTTCCGGTGAATTTTCATACAATTGGAGTCCAAGTTACGGTTTGCTTTATGCAGACTCACCTAATCCAATAGCACTCAATCCATACAGTACAAGAACTTATACATTAACCGTAGAAGATTTAGTTACCGGTTTAATCTTATCGAAATCACTGATACTGAGTGTTTATTCTAACTTAAATTACTCATTACCATACTTTACATACTTGTCACAAGGTAGTGTGCTGTATTTGAACTCTAAAATCTCAAGTATATTCGGTGGTAAACCACCTTATCAGATTCAATGGTATGATTCTGAAAATAATTCAATAAATCCACCCTATGTTTCACCACCACTTGGAACATATATTTACACACTAATTGTATCAGATGCAAACAATTGTTCACTATCCAAAAAGATGATGGTGGTTGTTACAGCATACAAAGAGACTGTCATTGAAAATGCTGCTAGTGGAAATGAAGGAACAAGTATAATGTTCACATATCCAAATCCAACCCGTGAACAATTGAATTTACAAGTAAATTCTCTTGAAAAACGAGAAATGAGATTTGAATTAATTAATATGCTTGGCCAGAAAGTACTTAATGGTTCATTTGGAGTATTAAGCGAATTAAACACTCAAATTGACCTAGATAAGTTAACAAGTGGTGTTTATCTTTTGAATTTCTATTCAGGAGATGAAATCATCACACAAAAAATTGTAAAGGAGTAATTTTACAATTGCTCTCACAAAAAGGCGGAACCTTACAGGGTTCCGCTTTTTTTTTAAACAACTCTATCAGGATTTTGTTTTGCAAAATCACCCCAGGACTTAACTTTGTTGTTCTTTCCTGTACTATTCCCCTGCTTATAAAAGTGGCATAGAGCAATTGCTAATGCGTCTGAGGAATCTAAAAATTTTGGTTTTTCTTCGATTTTCAGTAATGATTGAATCATATACTGAACTTGCTGCTTACTAGCATTACCGTTGCCTGTTACGGATTTTTTCACTTCCTTGGGTGAGTATTCAATTATTTCAATATTTCTGCTCACAGCCGCCAAAACAGCCGCTGCACGTGCCTGAGATAATTTTATAAGGGATTGTGCATTTTTATGATAAAACATTGTTTCGAAGGACATAACATCCGGAGATACTCTTTCAATAATCTTCCCGACATGGATGAATATTTCATTAAGCCTTTTATAATAATCATCTTCAATTAATTTGGCTTTAACTACTCCGTACTCAATTACTACTAAAGAATTATCCCGACTTTCGATTGCACCGTAACCTAACAATACTGAGCCGGGATCTATTCCTAAAATTTTCATTTTATAATAAATTAATCTAATTGAGCAGCAATGGCATCATCAATTTCAATATTAGTAAATACATTCTGTACGTCTTCGTGGTCTTCGAATGCATCATTGAATTTCATGAATTTTTTAGCCATATCCACATCTGTTATTTTTGTTGTATTTTGCGGGATATATTCTAATTTACTTTCGACAATTTCAAAATCATTTTCCTGGAAATACTTATTCAGAGTGCCATAATCTTCCATAGCGCTAATAATTCTTGATTGTTCTTCATCGTATTCCATGTCTTCAGCACCTGATACCAAAACAGCTTCCATCAATTCATCTTCTGATTTACCATTAGTTTTGATTTCAATAACACCTTTGCGGTCAAAACTCCATGCAACAGAATTCGATTCACCCATGTTCCCACCGAATTTTGCAAAAAGGGAGCGAATTTCAGGAAAAGTTCTATTTTTATTGTCAGTTGCTACTTCCAAAATTACAGCAACACCTCCGGGACCATAACCTTCATAAGTATATTCTTCAATTTGAGCACCTTCAATTTCACCGGTACCTTTTTTAACAGCACGCATTACATTATCATTCGGCATATTAGCGGCACGAGCATTCAACATTGCCAAACGCAATCGTGGATTGCCATCAGGATCTCCCCCGCCTTCACGGGCTGCAATTGTGATTTCCTTAGCAATTCGTGTGAACATTTTGCCACGTATTGCGTCTTGTCTTCCTTTTCTATGCTTAATATTAGCCCATTTACTATGACCTGACATAAGAACCTCAATTTTTCATTTTCAAAATTTTAGATTAGCAAATTAATAAAATTCGAGTTATTTGCTTGTAAATTCAATAAAACAAAAAAGCGTATTACTATAAAGGAATAAGTATTACGCTCTTTTAAACCATTTAAAAATAAGACAATCAAATATCTTATCTGAGTTTTTGGCGAATTTTCTTTTCGCTCATTCCTCTCAAGTAGTAAAGCTTTGCTCTGCGGACATTTCCCTTTGCAAGAACTTCAATGCTTTGGATAATTGGAGAATAAATTGGGAAAATTCTTTCAACTCCAACACCATTAGAAATTTTTCTGATGGTGAATGTTTGATTAACTCCGGAACCACGTTTACCTAAAACGATTCCTTTGTAAAACTGAATTCTTTCTTTTTCGCCTTCAATTACTCTCACTGCAATATTTAATGTATCGCCAGGTTCGAAATGAGGAACTTGAGCATTCTTTTCATCTTTGCTCTTTCTTAAGTTCTCAATTCTTTCGATTGTTTTTTCTTCAATAAATTTTTCGTAATTCATCATTTCACCAACAGTATAGAATACAAAATTACTACTTTTTTCTCAATTAACAAAAATTTGTTAAAAACTTTTTCTTTTTTCTGATTATATTATTTGGATAGGATTACTATCTCTGTTCTTCGATTTAACATACGACCGAAAAGGCTTTTGTTGCTTGCAATAGGTTTAAGTTCTCCAAAACCAATCGTTTCAATTCTGTTCGCAGAAATTCCGCTTCTTTCTAAATAATTTTTCACTGCAATTGCTCTTCGTTCTGAAAGCAACTGATTCATTTCTTCTGAACCCACACTGTCTGTGTGACCTTCAATCAATATACGTAGTTCTTCACGTGAATGCATAAAATCTGCAAGAATATTTAGTTCACCTATATTATCAGGTAATTGTGAACTAGCTACATCAAATAACAAATGTTCTAAAATTAATTTTCGTCCAAGTTCAACAATTGGTATTGTTTTCTTAATCAGTTTTTGCAGTTTTGTATCGTAAAACCCTATTTCTATCGAATCCGGCACATTACTCTTTCCTGATTGATAAGTTACTGAATAAAGACTTGTAAGCTGATTGGAGAAATTATTCAATACAGTAGAAAAAGGATAATCCAGATCGTACCAATTTCCTCTTGTAGCTTTTGCAATCTCTACATACTGAGTTAGTTTTTCAGGGGAAATTGTAAAAACTCTGGTTTGGTTTTTCTGCAGCAACTCTACTATTGGTTGTTTTGAATACTTAGTGATTCCCTCACCTGTTTCACCTGCTTGATGAAAAGGTGCATCAGTTATTAGAATAATTACTTTGTTTGCTTCTTTTCTATTATTAATTTTTGTTGCTGCAACAGCCATTGCTTCAAGTGCATTTTCTTTTTCATCACCACCACCATATGCTTTTACACTTGATATCCAATTCAAGAATTCATAAACATCAAGTGAAGGCTGATACACTTTTTCAACATCATCTGAAAACAGGACCAAACCTAATCTGTAATTAATTCCTCTTTTTACTAAATTTTGTGCAAAGTGAACTATATTATTTCGAACTGCATCAATAAATGGCTGCATAGATCCTGTTTTATCAACAACAAAAATAAAATCATAAGCAATTTTCTCCGCAGTTTCAATTTTTGTAACGTCCAGTACTTGCTTTCTTTCTCCATTTTCATAAATAAATACATTGTCAGGACTGAGTGAATCCATTGGTTCGCCTAACTTGTTATAAGCTTCCATCAAGACTTTAATTACAGGAAATTTGCTGATATCAACACTTTGAATTGTGAGATCTACTTCTTTTTTTGCGGCTTCGACTTTTGCATTAGATAAAATCTGCTGTCTCAATTGTTCATCATCTTGTGCAAATGAAAGAGCCGGTATTAAAATCAATAATACAATAAATAGTTTAAAAGGTAAATTAAACTGCTTTTTAATGCAATTAAAATTAAAAATAAACATAATTAAATTTTAAATGTACTTTATTAAATTTGTAAAATAAACAAAAAAACCTCCACCCGTAGTATGATGGAGGCATCTTCAATTATTAAATTATATAGTCAACCTTAGTAATGGCGAAATCATAAAGAAATTCTTTATCTCGTATGGTCTTGCAGGGCGCAATGGCGTTGCATATTTTGCCTGCAAATAGAACCAATTTCCGAAAAGTGGAATCCAAACATCACCCAATAATGATTGATTTGAATATTGCAAACTGAATCCGAACGGGAATGCAGCCTGGCTTCTGTATTCTACTTTTGCATATAACCAGTCACCAAATTCTCTTGGACGGTATGTATATAAATCTTCTGCAAAAGGATGCAAAGTGTATAAAATTGAAAGATCCGGTTGCACTATATCGGTCAATTCCCACTCTTTCACTTCTGTATAATTCAATCCTAGATTAAATCTCAAATAATTTTCAGGATTTTTCGGATTAAGCCACCAATGATAGAAAGCGGAAATTACACCTGAGTTGCGAAGTACAGGTGAAACATTGTGTAAACGTCCATCTTCATCTTCTTTTGCATAGTAACCATAAGAACCTGCTTTGATATTATACGGTTCTCTGATGTTCCTCAAAGGAAATTCAGCATGAACAGTTAATCCAACTTCCGGTTTAAAAGGCATATGGAAATCAAATCCGGCAAGCATTTTGCCGTCATTTGCATTGTTTAGAATTCTTTTAGGTACCCAACTCATCAAACTTCCGGGCTTCAACCCACTTTCCGTTCTATAGGAAGCTCCCAAATAAGCATTAATTAAATATGGAAAAGCATTAGTTGTTCTACTATCGCTATTAACATATAGAGGTCTTTGTAACGCAAGTTTTGCAGAACCTGCATACCAGAATGGCATACTAATTTCATCATTCCCATAAATAGAACGAAGCCAAAATCCTGTTTCACCAATTTTCAATGATTGTTCGAAAAGTGAAAGAGTAAAGGCTTGCGAAACATTTGTTGGCTGCAAATAGCTGATGATTGTTTCAGCTTGACTCTGAGTCATTGGTATTTCTGTAGGAATATCTGAATAGCAATAATCTCTTTTGGCAGGAATTGCCTGCAATAATCTGTCTTTGCCTTGATAGAGGAATGATCCTGTCAAAAAGCCAACCAGACTACCTCCAATATTTGCATCAATTTCTACTGAATTCATAGATGCTTCACCACATGTAATCATAAGCAATTCAAATGGAGAATCTTCGTATGGACGTGGTGCAGCGAGTACTTCAATACTTTGTCTATCTAATAATTTTTTATCATAATCCAGCAAAACGAATGTCTGATAAATCTGAATTTGCAAATCTGGTTCGCAAATTTTCCATCTGGGGAAATACTTCCTGATACCTTCATCAACTGTTGTCAGAGAATCTAAAATTTGTTGTTTGTCGAATGTCTCAGAAGTCTGAGCAAACATTTTTCCGGAAAAAAGTATAAGTACAGTAAGAACTAATAGACCGATATTTTTTATTTGTTTCATCTTTATTACCTCGTTTCAATTAAAAGTTAAGTATTATTCTAGCCATTGGAATGAAAACACTTTCGTTTTCCCAAGGTCTCGGTGATTCGGCAAATGCTTTGAAATATCCTTTTGCATCAAGTCTTACGTATATACTATTATCTACTACTGGGATTTGTAACCATAAATTAGTGTATAACCCCTCATCGAAATACTGCAAACTACCACCGAATGGAGTAGTCATTTTCTTTGCCATAAAATCAATTTTTGCGGTAATTCCACCTACTGTTTCACTGCTTTCATTCTTATATACTAACTCATTTTCTCTGAATTCATTTTCTTCAACATTGTAGTGCCATTTTTCAGCAGTGTAAATTGTTCCGCCCAATCCAAAACGAAGAATATAATCTTCATCGATGGAGATACCAAATGTATAAAGCATGGTAGCATTGGCACGAATCATATAATCATCGTCGCCTGTTATAT
>MHAC01000041.1:44729-47659 GCA_001804565.1 Ignavibacteria bacterium GWF2_33_9
TCTCCGAAAATGTAACCAATATTCAAATGGAACAATCCGGAAGCAGGCATTAATAATACTGGGAAATCAATACTTGAAGATATACCCAATCCGCCATAAGTGAGTTTGCGTTGTAATTCAAATGCATCTTTTGCTATACCTGACCAGCCGCTTGTTGGAAGGATTAAGCCAAGTTTTGTACTTTGCCAAAGTGCACTCAAAGTCATTCTTTCACTCCATAGTGAAGGATATCCTATACCATCAATACCATAGCGCAGTTCAGCACCATATTTCGGCAAATTATTATTCGTAATAAAACTTAGTGTATCTGTTCCGTATTCATCAGAAACAACATCAAGATTGTATCTCAAGTATCTGATTAAATCAGGGCTGACGATTACTTCGTTCTTTACTATCTTCATTTCATTAGGTTGACCTTCAGAAACCTGCAAGAACTTTTGGACATCAGTTGAACTAATGTCATATTTCTTTGCGAATAATGAGTTGGAAACACCATATTTTTTTGGAGCAAACAACAAATCTGTTCCGATTCCTTGTGCTTCCAATGTTTTATTTTCTACGTTCGCCTGTCTGAAAGCATTTAAAACTAATTCGTACAAATTGTTTGCACGAATATCTTTATCTTTAATTTCGAATTCTTTCAATTCAGGATAAGTGTAAACATTCGAAGCAGAAACTGTACCGATATTTTTATCAACATAAGATTCATCTTCAGTCGTTACAATCAAACCAATGATAACATTAGGTTCAATTTGTCCGGGTCTCATTCTTGTTGTTACAGCATAAGCATTACGCAATTGCTTAATAGCACCCAATACTCTGCTATTGTAATAATTGAAAATACAATCCAGATCATCCGGAATACTCATACCACGGCCAAGCATATCCCTTCTAACCTGGTTAATAGAAGCACCTTCACGAGTTGCATTTTCAACAAAATTTGTTACAGCTTTATCTGCATTTTTCACGCATTCATCAGTACCTTGTTCTCCTCCACCAATCATTGCATCTTCTTTTGCTTTGATTACTGTTCTGATATCTTTCATATCCTTTACTCTATATACAGATACTTCAGAAAATCGGTAGTTTTTGAAATTTGTGAGTATAGTTTCCAATCTCATTCTGAATGCAACATCTCCTTCTTGGGCAAATGTTTCAACTGAAGAGAGTAGTAGGAATGTGAGCAAACTAGCCACAATTATCAAATTTCTTTTATTCATACTATTTACCATTTTTTTTCTTTCTAACATAATTTTAATTATGCCGGGAATTTTTAAATAATTCCCGGCTTACTACATATTTATTAACGACGTCTTTGTCTTCCTGCGTCAGGAGCATAATTAATTGGGATATTAATTGGTGTAATCTTAACTTCAGAGCGAGCACCATTTATTGGATTAATTGCAACTGCTGCAACTTTCACTCTGATTGTTCCTTTCAATTTAGTCTGTCCTCTTTCGAGTTTAGTATTGAATTCTAATTGCAATGAATAGCCGTTTTCAATATCGCCGTCAATTGTTGGTTCAATACTTGGTGTTGCACCACTCAATCCGTCAACTATTTCAGGATCTCCTTGAACATTAACTTCAATTTTTGCATCTTGATCTGTACCTGTTCCAACTTTACCAACCTGGATGTTACGAATTAACACTCTAAGTTTAGCAGCTGTTCCTGATGGTTCAACGATAATATTTCTAATAACAATATTTGGTTCTTCTTGTTTAATCTTGAAGTCCCTTGCTGCATACAGATCCACTTCTTTATCAGTTACAGGCTGAATCCAAGTAATTCTCAATTTCAAAGTTTTAGCAGGAGGAACTAATTTCAAACCATTTTCTGGTGAAATAACTAAGCTGCTTACAGGTGCTCTTTGTGATTCCTGATCTGTAGTAAGATAAATTCTGAACTGGTCAGGTTTAATCTTACCACCGGAAGTAGGAACAGCATTCAATGATGCAGACAATCCATAATATGAGAATGCACCTAATCTGTTAGTGATTTCTTTTTCTGATTCATCAGTCAAACCGGTTGAAAAGATTTCCAACTGAGCTCTACCGATAGCTTGTTTACCGCTAAGCTTATGTGTAATTTCAACACTATATTTTCCCGGGGAAAGTGTACCGCTTGTGAAAGCAGTATATTCACGTGATCCGCCTTTGATAGGAGGTGTTACTCCGCTGCCAGGACGTTTGTCTAATGGTTCCAAGGACAATCTATCCACAACAGCACCTTTACTATCTATAACTTTACCTTCAAGCAAATTAGAAGGTTCTTGATAAGGACTCATCGAGAACGGGATTGCTGCAGATACTTTGTCAAAACTAGCAATATATGGCTGAATTGTAACTGTTGGTTCTGCTATTTGTGGTTTAGGAGTGATTACACGTATATCGAATTCAATACTTCCACGGTTTTGGTCGAAGAATTGTGATTGACCGGGTGAAAGCAAACGAACTATATAACCATAAAGATTTAAGTTATTAATGATGCTAGTTGCATTATCATCACTTTTAGCAGCTTGAATTGCCTTGTTCAATCCTTCAGTAAATTTTTCAATATTTTGTTCTTTAAACAAAATATCCTGAGAAGGAGGGTTATATTTATCTAATTTATTATTTAATTCTTTCAGTACACTTCGTAAATCTTTAACCTGTAATTGTACTGTACCGATATTAACGGTAGCATCGTCGGAAACTTCTTCTGCAGTCATTCCGCCACGAATACCTAAGATACGGTTTGTACGGGATACAAAACGAAGTTTGTACCATCCTGCTTTATTCTGTGGTTGGAAATTTACAACAAAATCTCTTTTTAGTAAACCACCTTTCTTATCAAAACCTTCTTTACTTGTTTCTTCGGCTGAATAGAAAAATGCACTATCAAGAGGCATATTATTTGGCAAAAATGGAGCACCAACACGACGAATATTT
>MHAC01000042.1:0-9164 GCA_001804565.1 Ignavibacteria bacterium GWF2_33_9
TTGTATCAAAATCCCAAAAAAATATGAGCAAAAATCAGATTGTAATTACAGGAAAAATAATAATTGCCAAAGAAATTTCAATTTCAAAATTATTCGAGATTTATTTAAAATGAATTGTGAGTTTACTTTCGAAATACGTAGGGGTGCAAACTTGCATTTGGTTCTTAAGCCATATTAATGAAGTTTGCAAAACCCCACCTCAGCAAAAACTTGCCCTCAAGTTTGACTTAAGAAGTTTGAAGTGAAAAAAATCGAGAAGAAAAAAAGTATTTTTTAACTTTTTAAAATTAAAAAAAGGAATTTAAAAATGAAAACAAATTTTGTTAACTTGTTTATTATAGGTTTTGTTGTACTTTTTGCAAGTACATTTCTACAAATAATCTTTTTGCACAAGATATACCAAGCTGTCCTCAAGGATGGAATAGTGGAATACTTACATTAGAAAACTTTCAAATTGATGCAAATCATATATGTGATATTACAGTATTTTATTGTTGGAGAGACAATAATGGTTCAAGGGAAATAATAGTAAGAGCTATTGGCATACTAAATAAAAATTGTATAATAGGTGTGAATCTAAACGACGGTCAATTTTGGGATCGAATGACAAAAGAAATAATAAATTTTCAAGCAAACTTATCTTCAAGTAATTCTGAATATTTAGCTCCAGGTCCTTGTCCTAATGGCTCAATTATTGTCGATGTTACCAAAAAAGCATGTTGGAAATGGATTAATGATCCAATAGGAACTAGTGTTACTTTGTTAGGTTGTGAAGACCAAGAAGGATATTGTTATCAGCATTTTTCTGTATGCTGGGATTATTCTGCTCAAGTACCTGAATTAGTAATTACTAAACTATACGAACCTCCTGTTGGTCAAGGTTGTAATTCTTCTCCAGCTTACGACCCGGGGACAATGGAAAGTGATTGTTGGGTAAATTGTTCTAATTAATTATTGTTTCACAAAACTGATTGAATACTATGAAAAAGTTTATCTTATTAATTTGTTTGACCTTTTTTATATTTAATAATCTCTATTCTTCAACTATAAATGATTTTTTCTATAAATTAAATTCAGATTTACAAGCTGGAAAATATATTTCTGAAAATGAATTATTTATTGTTGGTAGTAATGGATATTTGCTTTATTCTTCTGATAATGGTAATTCTTGGATTAGAAAATTGACAAATACTGAAGAAACATTGACATCAATTGGTTATGTACAAACTAATCACACTTTATTTGTTATCGGAAGTAATGGTACTTTATTGAAAAGCACTAATAAAGGGGATGATTGGGAGAAAATTGATTTGAATTTTAATTCTTTCTTGTATTCAATCAGTTTTTCGGATAATTATGGTATTATCACCGGGGATTCAGGAGCAGTTTTTACATCTGTTGATTATGGAGAAACCTGGAGCATTGAACCAAAATTAACTGAAAATAGAATATTAAGAAGCATTATAGTAAACAATGCAATATATTTGGCAGATGATAAATCTACAATTTATTCAAGACCAATTAATTATTCAGAATGGAAAGTGCATAATTTTGAAGGGAATTTGGGTGTTGAACAAATATCACTAAAATTCCTTTATAATAATAAGAAATTATTTCTTTTGACTCCTTCTTTTCTTTTATATAAATCTGACAATTCTTCCGATTGGAGTGTCCGAAATTTAGATACAACCGGAGCTATTAATTTACATGTTTTCAATAAAGAAAAATTGAGTATAATTTTTCCAACAATGAATAATAATAACTATCAATTCTTTTCGACGTTAGACCTGGATATTAATGATCCTAGTAGTACATTAACTCCTAATTTCCCAATCTTTGAAGATAAATATAGAATGTCGTTATCATTTTGTACAAGTATTTTTGCTAATAATCAAGATTTATTTGCAATTGGGACAAATCAAACAATAATGAAATTTGATAATATCAACAATGAATGGAAATTAATTTCACATCAGAATAATCAAAGTGGTTATTGTAAAGCTCATTTTTTTAATGATTCTGTAGGTTTGATTGGTAAATATCAAAAAGTTATAGAGAAAACAACAAATTCAGGTGCTACTTTTTTGCCTTCTGCAAATCAAACCCCCAATGGAAATAGTATTTTAAATTGGTATTTTATAAATGACAATGAATTTTATTTATTTTGTAGAGATTCCTGGAATTCTCCATCAAAACCTATATATCATACTTCAAACGTAGGATTTTCATTAGATAATTTGGATATTAAGATACATTTTGACCCGTTTGATTATTCAGTATATAATGATAATATTCTGGCTGTTTGCGGTGTGAAAAAATACGGAGCTTTTCCGAAAAGTGTCATTTCAGTTTATAAAGATTATAAAGATAATATTTTTTATTTAGAAGAAGATTCTTGTACTTTTGTAGATATTAAATTTTTATCACCAAATTCTTTTATTTGTTCAGCTTCAAAAATCTTTGATTCTTATTTTGATTCAACTAAATATACATTTAGATCAATAAAAGAAAGTCAAATTAGAATGACTAAAGACTTCGGACAGACCTGGAAGATAGTAAATGTAGAAAAGATAAATTCTGTAATACAAAATATATATTTTATTGACAGCCTGAATGGATTTCTCTTTGGAACATATTCGGATATAGATGATAATTTTTATAATTGCTTAATGAGAACAACAGATGGAGGAGAGAACTGGGAAACACAAATTGACAGTTTAATATATTTTTTAGCTGATATACAAATTAATAAAAATACCGGACTGGGCTATTTGCTTAGCGGCTCAGGTTTCTTATGGCAAACAAAAGATTTTGGCGCTAACTGGGAATTGATAATTGATGAAGAAATAGATTATTGGAATGAAAATCTATATAACATTGTAAATGTTGATGATGAATTCTATATTTCTTGTACCAATAATATTTACAGAGCTTATCCGGGAAAGTTTCCGTATAACCCTGTATCTGTAACCGAGCAAATTAAATCAGCTCCTCTTTTTTATGTATATCCACCTTATCCGAATCCAACACTAGGAGAAATTAATGTGCAAATGATTTGGTCTAAGCAAATTAATTTTGAAAATATTGAATTTGATTTATATAATATACTTGGGCAAAAGATTGAGCACTTTGCAAATTTTGGTATAAACTATGAATTAGAGAATTTAGCGACAATTTCAATTAAGACAACACAGAATTTATCAGGTCTATATTACTTGAAAATTAGTCACGGTGATTTCACCAGGACTTTTCCAATAATTCATTAAAAAAAGGGGCTAAACGCCCCTTTTTTGTATTATCGAATTCTAAAAATAATTTAAATAGTACCTAAATTTGCTCAATCAAGGAAATCATTTCCAAAGCGGACATTGCAGCTTCGAAACCTTTATTACCGCCTTTGCTTCCGGCTCTTTCCACTGCTTGTTCAATTGTATCGGTAGTGAGTACTCCAAAAATAACAGGAAGACCGGATTCTAAATTAACTTGTGCTACACCTTTTGCAACTTCATTTGCAACATAATCGAAATGAGGAGTATTACCACGAATTACTGCACCAAGAGTAATTAAGGCATCAAAATTCCCGCTTACAGCCATTTTTTTTGCAATAAGAGGAATTTCATAAGCACCTGGTACATAGGCTACTGTGATATTATCAGTATTTACGTTATGGCGTTCCAAAGCATCCATTGCCCCTTCCAGGAGTTTATTGGATATAAAATTATTGAATCTGGAAATTATTATTCCGAACTTCTTATTTTCACCTAAAAATTTGCCTTCCAATATTTTTGACATTTTTAACCTCAGATTATAGTACAAAATTAAATATAATTTACTTAACTATTTGATTTAGACGATAATTTTTATAGAAATTGAAAAGTTTTCAATAAAATTTGAGAAGTTTACATTAAAATAATAATAGAATTATTATTAAAATTTAATAATTTTCAGTTGTTTTCGTTAAAAGATAAACTGAAATTAAAAAAAGCAAATAAAATATCCATATGAGAATTACTAAACAATACACAAACCGTGAAAGTCAGTCATTAGACAAATATCTTCAGGAAATCGGGAGAGTAGAATTGCTCCATCAGGAAGATGAAATTGAATTGGCAAAGAAAATTCAGGAGGGAGCTCCCGATGCCGATAAAGCCTTGGAAAGACTTGTGAAAGCAAATCTCCGGTTTGTAGTATCTGTTGCAAAACAATATCAGAATCAAGGATTAGCATTAGGTGATTTGATAAATGAAGGAAATTTAGGATTGATTAAAGCTGCTCACCGCTTCGATGTGAACCGTGGATTTAAATTTATATCTTATGCAGTATGGTGGATTCGCCAATCAATATTGCAGGCTCTGGCTGAACAATCAAGAATCGTTCGTTTGCCATTGAACAGAGTTGGTGCCTTGAATAAGATAGGGAAAACGTTCAATGAATTGGAACAGGAGTATGAACGTGAACCTACTCCTCAGGAATTGGCAGATTCTCTGGAGATGAGTGTTGAAGAAATTGCAGAAACAATGCGTCTTGCAGGAAAACACCTTTCGGTAGATGCTCCTTTGCAACAGGGTGAAGATAATCGTTTATTGGATATTATCCCAAATGATCAGCAAACTCCACCAGATGGTGAATTGATACATGAATCTTTACGATTGGAATTGGACCATGTTCTTGCTTCGCTTACAGATAGAGAAGCAGAAGTTGTTCGCCTTTATTTTGGTTTGGACGGGAATTTATTAACTCTCGAAGAAATTGGCGAAAAATTCGGACTCACACGTGAAAGAGTAAGACAAATTAAAGAAAAAGCAATTAGAAGATTGCGTCATACAACAAAGTCAAAAGTGCTTAAATCATTCTTAGGTCAGTAAAATTTGAATTGAATATAGAAATTTTAACTTATTTATTATAATATCAGCACTCTAATTAAATGAAAAAAGTTTTATCTCTTTTTCTTCTTTTATTTCTTATTCAACCGATTCTAGAAATTTCAGGTGCAAAATTTTTTTTAGAAGTTTCATCTGTAAGTTTATATGCTAAAAAACCAGCAAAGATTACAACTGAAAATTTAAATGATAATCAATATTATAACCAAGGCGTATTAGCAGCAGAAAATAACGATTTCGAAACTGCCCTTAAAGCTTTAGATACTGCTATTTTGATTAATCCAAAAAATAACTATGCACTTTATGCACGTTCCACTGTTCACTATCAAATGAGTAATTTCGATTCAGCTTTAGTAGATTTGAATAATTTACTTAAACTGGATAAAAAAAATATTCAGGGATTATATCTCAGGTCGAATATTTATACAAACTTGGAACAATATAAAAAAGCTATCGATGATTATGAACTATTAAAGAAACTAGAACCAAAAAATAATAGGCATTATACAAATTTAGGGTATTGCTATCAGATTACGAAAAATCCTGAAAAAGCAATCCAAAACTATTTGATAGCTGAAAAGATGGGAGCAGAGGACATTGAAATAAAGATAAATTTGGCAAATTTGTATTATGAAAAGAAAAATTATGATATTTCGTTGGAATATATACGTAAAGTCTTAGCTGTAGATAAAGGGAACACTCATTTATATTCACTATATATATACAATAATATACAGCAAAATAAATGCGATATTGCTCTTAAAGTTTTCAATTTATATAAAGATGATTTGCAGAATCCAAGCAAAATATTAACTGATATTGGAATTTGTTTATTTAATCAAAATAGCGATTCTACTGATTCTGCTTCAATATATTGCTTTACTGAAGCATTAAATCTGGATTCAAATACTGTATTGAACAGATATTATCTAGGTGCTGCTTACTTAAAATTAAAAAATACAAAAGCCGCTCAAGAACAATTCGAGAATTTCCTTTTAAGTTCAGAAAACAATGGAAAATTTGCAAAAGAAAGAGTTGAAGCCCGAAAACAAATAGACTACCTGATTGAAATCAATAAGAATATTAAATAAATCTTTAATTGATTTTCTGGAATATTTCCTGCAATTTTTTCAATTGATTAGTGGAATAAAAGTACCCTTCTCTAATTAAATCGTTTATACCTTCAAATCCTTTTTCAAATGGAGGATATCCATTTTTTAATTCAACAAGATAGTATTTCACTTTATCAAATTGTTTCAGTTCATAATGAGAAAGAATTAATCCTAATAGCACATCTTCAGGACTAATAATATCTTCAGGTAAGCAATTTTTATTATACTCTAAAACTTGAGCAAAGCAAAAGATAGCTCTTTCAAAATCTCCCAATTCATAGTATCCATAACCTAAATTATCATTAAGTCTAATATTTTCAGGATTGTCAATTAATTCCTGTTCGAAAAGAATGCTTGATTTTTTGAATGACTCTTTAGCTTCGTCAAATTTACTCATTTCCAAATAAACATATCCTTTCATATAAATATAAAATCCTGAGAGTGAATCATACTTCATTGCTTCATCATAAAATTCAAGTGCTTTTTGGAAATCACCTTTCTGTGAGTAAATACGAGCCTTTTGAGAATAAACATAAGCAGAATCAATTCCCATATCTAACAATTTATCATTGTATTTCAATGCAACATCGAATTTTTTCATAATCATTAAGAGGTCTATCAGTTTATCAATTACGATATTATCATTTGGCATAAGTTCGTGACTTTTTTGAAAATCTTTTAGAGCTTTTTCATTTTCACCAATTAATTGGAAATTTTCCCCACGGTTTATATATGCCATGAAATATTGGGGATCAAGTTCTATTGCCTTTGTTAATTCTGGAATAGCCTTTTTATGTTCTTTTAAACGATAATAAATTATACCACGATTATAAGGAATCTTGGAATTTTTAGGATTCTCATTTTCTGCAAGGTTAAAATATTTGAATGCTTCTTCATAATTTTTCAAATCCTGATTGATTAATGCATAATAAAAATTCAAATCTGGATATTTAGGATTCATTTCTTTCACTTTATTCAAATCCACCAATGCAGATTCATAATCTCCTAAATAACCATAAATTTGACCTCTTTCAAAATATGGAGCAGGCCAATCGGGTGCTTTTTCAATTGCAACGGAAAAATCATCTACTGCGTCATTCAAATTACTGAGATTATTATTTGCCAAACCACGGTAATAGAAAACATTCGGACTTTGAACATTAGTATATACAGCTTGATTCAAATATTCAAGTGCTTTTTCATAATTTCCTGAAAAATAGTAACTGCTACCAAGGTACATGTATGCATCCGGAATAATTTCGTTAAATTTGAGATGCTTTTTGAAATATGATATTGCCTGTTCTAAGCTATCCAGGTCATAATAAGCCAAACCGATATTATAATAAGCATTCGGTTGATTTGGATTTATATTCAGTGAATTTTGATAAAATGGAATTGATTTAATATTTTCATTTAAATTCCTTAAGCACCAGCCAATATAAAAATATGAGAATTCATTTTCCGGATCAAGTGCCAGATTTTTTTCAAATGCAGAAATAGCAGATGAATTATTATTTAAAAAGGTATGACATAATCCAATATTA
Organism: Ignavibacteria bacterium GWF2_33_9; assembly: GCA_001804565.1. Lineage (GTDB taxonomy): Bacteria > Bacteroidota > Ignavibacteria > Kapaibacteriales > UBA2268 > GWF2-33-9. The sequence goes on from MHAC01000042.1 coordinate 7,537, forward strand.
TAGTATGCACCCGGTAAAGAGGAATCTAATTCCAATGCTTTTTGAAAATCAGGTAATGCGTTTTGATAATCCTCTAAATTATATTTACAATTGCCTCTTTGAAAATACGGGTCATAATTTGATGAATCAATTTCAATTGCCTTTGTAAATTCAATAATCGCACCAAGATTATCATCCATCAATTTTTTACACATTCCCATATTGAAATATGCATAAGGGTCATTTGGTTTTAATTCCAAGGATTTCACAAAGTCGTTAAGTGCTTCATCATAAACTCCTAATGCTTTTTTTGCAAATCCTCTGTTGAAGTAAGCATCTGCCATATTTTCATTGAGTTCAATTACTTTGCTGAAATTGTCAACTGCACTTAAAAAATCGTTTAACTTCAAATAAGCATTTCCAATGAAATAATAAGCATTTTCATTTTCTCCGTTTTTTTCTATTCCATCTTGATAGTACTTAATTATTAAATTAGGATCTTCAATTGTATAACCATCAATTACCCAGTCAGGTTCTTGAGAATAGATAGAAGTAGTCGTGGATAAAAAGATTAAAAAAGCAGAGAAAAAAAACTTGAAATTCTTAAAATCAACTTGGAACATATTAACCTCAATTTCTTTTAAGTAATATTTTGAGAAATTTTTAAAACAATTAATTCAAATTTAAGAAAAATTCTATTTGTTTCTGCAAAAACAAGATAAAATATGGTCATTTACTATACCAGTAGCTTGCAAATGAGCGTATATGATTGTAGAACCGACAAATTTGAAACCTCTTTCTTTCAAATCTCTACTAACCATATCAGATAGTTCAGTTTTTGCGGGTATTTGTGAAATTAACTCACAATTATTTACTAAAGGAGAGCCGTCAACGAATTTCCAAATATATTTATTGAATGTTCCAAATTCATTACGAAGTTCTATGAATTTCTGAGCATTATTGATTGTCGCAATAATTTTTGCTTTATTTCGGATAATTCCATCATTAGAAAGTAATTCAGATAGTTTCTTCTCATCATATTTCGCAATGATTTCGAAATCGAAATTGTCAAATGCTTTGCCAAAATTTTCTCTTTTTCGTAAAACTGTGTGCCAGCTTAATCCGGCTTGCATCGCCTCCAAAACAAGGAATTCAAAATGTCGCACATCGTCTTTAACAGGTACACCCCATTCTTCATCATGGTATTTCCTGTATAAATCGTCCTTTTCGCACCAATCACATCTAATTATTTTTTCTGCCATAAACTCTCTAGTACCTTGTCGAAGCTGTAAAAGCCTCTTTTGTTATGGAGCCAATTGGCTGCAAGAAGTACGCCATTTGCGAAGCCATATCTGTTTTTGGCAGAATGAGTTAACTCAATTTCCTCATAAGGTGAATCAATCTTGACAGTATGTTCCCCAATTACATTACCCAATCTCATGGAAGTAACAGGTAATTTGGAGTTATCTCGTACAGATTCTTGTGAATCTAATGTTAATGATGAATATTTTGGATTATTTTCAATTATAATGTTTGCTAAAGTATGGGCAGTTCCACTGGGAGCATCAAGTTTATTAATATGATGAATGTCAATAATACCAACATTGAATTCATCCATAGCTGTGAGAAGTTCAGAAGCTTTGCTTGCA
>MHAC01000042.1:9172-18645 GCA_001804565.1 Ignavibacteria bacterium GWF2_33_9
AAAAAACTGCATGCCAATTGAAAAATTGCTGCCCCATACCACCCCGACATTATATTTTTCCGTTAGTTCACGTATTGAATCCATTTGGTCATACCAGCCTGTAGTACCGATAATTACATTTTTCCCTTGAGAAATAAGATATTTTACATTACTCAAAACAACTTCGGGATTTGTAAAATCAATAGCAATATCAAAATCGAGATTTTTAACATTTGTAATATGGTCATTGATATCAAATATACCGGTAATTTCAAAACTTTTTTGTAAGGCAATAGTTTCAATAGCCTTACCCATTTTCCCATACCCGACTAAAGCAATTTTTGGATTATTCATAATGAAAATTAAGTTATATTCAAAAAAATAATTGACGAGAAATTTATGAAATATATTTAAAAAAGAGTAAATTTGAATTGAGAAATACTAATTAATACTAGTTTCATTATTTAGGTAAAACTAAATATACTAAATAGTTAATTGTTGAAATTATTGAAAATCAATGTATTAAGGAAAATCACCTACGAAAGAGGAAAAAAAATATTTTTATAAAAATATGAAAAAAGGAAAATTTTATTTAATTTGCATTTTTTCAAATTAACAATTCAGTTAGATTTTTATACAACGCTTATGTATCTAACAAACTTTGGTATCGTTTTAGTCTTCTTCATTGTGGGTGCACTATTCGTAGCAGTAGGTCTTTTCACATCTGCACTCGTGCGACCAAAAAATCCAACAGAAGAAAAATTAATGACTTATGAAAGTGGGGAAGTGCCTATCGGTTCTCCATGGGTACAGTTCAATAATCGCTTTTATATAGTCGGATTGGCATATCTAATTTTTGACGTTGAATTAGTTCTACTATTTCCATGGGCAGTAGTTTTCAAAAACCTTGGCTGGTATTCATTCGCAGCAATGGTAATCTTCCTAGTAATATTAATGCTTGGTTTGGTATATGATTGGGCAAAAGGATACTTGGAATGGGACAAACCTGACCCAATAATTCCAAAACTCGAAGAATTAATTATTAAACGTGAAAAGAAAGTATAACAGGAGAAAAACATGGGTTTTTTAGATAGATTAGACAAAGGATTAGATCCTGTCGGTCCTGATATAATGTTAGGAACTGTCGAAGATTTGTTGAACTGGGGCCGTTCAAAAAGTGATTGGTATATGCACTTTGGGATTGCATGTTGTGCAATCGAGTTTATGGCGGTGAATGCAGCACATTTCGATTTAATGAGATTTGGTGCTATTCCAAGAGCTAGTCCTAGACAAGCAGATTTTATTATCATTTCCGGAACTGTAACTCTTAAAATGGCAGAAAGAATAAAGAGACTCTATGAACAAATGGCAGAACCAAAATATGTGTTTTCTATGGGTTCATGTGCTAATTCCGGTGGTCCATATTGGGAACATGGTTATCATGTTCTGAAAGGCGTTGACCGTATTATTCCTGTTGATGTTTATGTGCCGGGATGCCCTCCAAGACCTGAAGCATTTCTGGAAGGAATGGTTCAACTGCAGAAAAAAATCAGACATCAGGAAATTTTCCGTAAAAGAGAAAAAATGTCTCCTGAGGATTTGAAGGCTATTGAGGATCGTAAAATAGAAATGGAAAAACAGTACCAAGATTATTTGGCAGATCAGAAGTTGAAAAATCAAGAAATAGGTTAAAAAATGAAATCAAATGAAATTTTTGAAAGATTAATAGCAGAATTTCCTGAAGATATAATTTCATTAAATGAAGATGAAAATTCAGAGTCGTTTATTTATGTTAATCCAAGGAATATTGTTGAAATAATGTTATTCCTAAGGGACGAAAATGATTTATTTTTTGATTATCTTTCTTGCTTGTCGGGTGTAGATAGTAAAGAAAACTTAACTGTTGTGTATAATTTATATTCAATTCAACTCAAACACAGAATTACAATAAAAGCAGATATACCTAAAGAAAATCCAAGTATTGCAACAGTTGAGAAAGTATGGTTAACTGCTGATTGGCACGAAAGAGAAGCCTGGGATTTGATTGGAATTAAATTTGAAGGACATCATAATCTGATTAGGATACTGAATCCATACGATTGGGAAGGTCATCCATTGCAAAAAGATTATAAGACACCTGAATATTATCATGGAATGAGAGTTCCAGTTTAAATTTACATGGTTTGAAGTAAAAAATATTTATATACATCAGAAATAGTAAAAAAGATTACATACTTTCATAAAATAAAAGAAAAAAGATAGGACTTGAAAGTGGCTGAAAGAAAAGATATAGAAATTGATTTTGGGCGTATAGAAGCCCAAAGAACAAGACTAAACTTAGGACCTCAACATCCATCGACACACGGGGTACTCCGTTTGGAAGTTGAACTTGATGGTGAAATTGTAACTGAAGTTGTGCCTCATATCGGGTACTTACACCGCTGTTTCGAAAAATATGCCGAAAATAAGACATATCCTCAAGTGATTCCTTATATCGATAGACTAGATTATATTACTTCAATGAGTAATGAAATTCCTTATGTTTTAGGTATTGAAAAAATGATGGGAATTAAGGTGTCTGAAAAAGTGGAAGCAATTCGAACAATATTAGCAGAATTAAATAGAATTGCATCGCACCAGATTGCAGTAGCCACCTTTGGAATGGATGCCGGTGCATTCACACCATTCCTCTTTTTCTTCCGTGATCGTGAATCAATCCTGGACATTTTCGAAAAACTTTCGGGTGCAAGATTGCTATATAACTACATCAGGATTGGCGGGTTAATGAATGATCTTTATCCTTCATTTAAAAATGATGTACTTGATGTAATAAATGTGATTCGTAAAACGAATGCCGAAGTTATGGACTTATTAATCGACAATAAAATATTTATTGAAAGAACAATTAATATTGGAGTTCTTCCGGCAGATGTTGCTATAAGTTTTGGTTGCAGCGGACCGGTATTAAGAGGCTCCGGGGTTCCATTCGATTTGAGAAGAGATGAACCATATTTAAATTATGATAAATTTGATTTTGAAGTTTGTGTTGGAAAGGGTGAAATGGGTACTTTGGGTGATTCATACGATAGAAATATTGTGCGTTATCACGAAATGGAAGAAAGTTGCCGCATAATTGAGCAGGCACTCAAAATATTGCCTGATGCCAGCGAGGATGTTCGCTCAGCAATGCCTAAAAAAGTTGCACCAAAAGGTGAAATTTATGCAAAAGCCGAAAATCCAAAAGGAGAATTAGGATTTTACATTGTTGGTGATGGAAAAAATAAACCAGCAAGAATCAAGTCACGTTCAGCATGTTTTGTGAATTTGAGTGCTTTACCGGCAATTTCGCAAGGTTCGATGATTGCAGATTTAATCTTAATTTTAGGAAGTGTAGATATTGTTTTAGGGGAAGTTGACAGATAGTCAGCTTGGATGTCTTTTAAATATTGTTAGAAAAGTTTAAAAAAGTTTAATTAGAAAAATCAAAGATATTTATGGAAAGTAATATAATATTACAATTATTTGGCGACAATATCTGGTCATACTTGATTATAGTGGCTATTCCATTAGTGTTTGTCATTATATATGCACTAGTTGCAATTTTAGGAGAATTGAAAGTTGCATCTTGGGTACAAGACAGATTAGGACCCATGCGCACAGGTTGGAAGGGCGTTATACAGCCAATTGCCGAAGTTGTTAAACTTTTGCAGAAAGAAGATATAACACCAAAAAACGTAAATAAACCGCTATTCAATACAGCTCCATTTGTTATGTTTGTTGGTTCTTTTGCTGCTTTTGCTGTAATTCCTTTCAGTTCAAAATTTATTCCAGCTGACTTGAATGTAGGATTATTCTATGTTTTTGCAGTGAGTTCTTTTGCCGTAATTGGAATTTTGATGGGAGGCTGGTCTTCAAACAACAAATATTCAATGCTGGGTGGGATTCGTTCTGCTGCTCAGATGATTAGTTATGAAATCCCAATGGCATTATCAATTCTAGCAATTGCTGCTCTTTCGCAATCGTTAAATATGAACACAATCATTGAATTGCAGAATGGTGGTTTTTGGAACTGGAATATATTTGGTGGAAGTGGACCATGGTATAAACTATTGTTTCTTCCATTCACTTTGATTTTATTTTTGATTTATTTTATAGGTTCACTTGCCGAAACAAACAGAACTCCATTCGATATTCCTGAAGGAGAATCGGAAATAGTAGCAGGTTATCATACTGAATATTCAGGAATGAAATTCGCAATGTTTTTCTTTGCAGAATATGCAAATATGTTTGTTGTTTCAGCATTAGTAACAATTATGTTTTTTGGCGGCTGGCAATCACCATTTGGTGATTTTCTGAATGATCCGATTATGCAAATTGTTTGGTTTTTACTGAAATCAATGTTTTTCGTTTTCGTGCAGATCTGGCTTCGCTGGACATTACCAAGAGTGAGAGTGGACCAATTGATGTATATTACATGGAAGGTAATGCTGCCGTTTGCATTTATTGCATTCCTCGGAATTGCAACATGGGCAATGCTTAAACCATAATTAAATTAACAAAAAGAGAATATAAGAAATGGGAAACTATTTTTCAAATATAAGCGCTGGAATCGGAACTGCATTAGTAGGTATGAGAATTACATTTGAGCACCTTTTTTCTAAAAAAGTAACTCGCCAGTATCCCGATACTTTCCATCCAATTAGAGATGGTCATATGCCGAAATTTGCTCGCAACAGACTTTATGTTGATATGGAGCTTTGCATTGGTTGTATGATTTGCCAGAGGAATTGTCCTGTGAATTGTATTGATATTAAAACAATCAAAGCTGTGAAAGGAGATCCCGAAGCATTCAAGAAAAGCGGCGACAAAGTTACTCTTTGGGTTGAAAAGTTTGATATTGATTTTGCAAAATGTATGTTTTGCAATCTTTGCACAGAAGAATGTCCGACTGATGCGATATATATGACACAGGAATTTGAATACACTAAATATAACAGAAATGAATTGATTTATAGCTTTAGTGTAATGACTGACGATCAAATCGCTGCAAAGACAAAGCTTCTTGAAGATGAAAAAGCAGAAAAAGCTGCTGTTGCTGCAAAAGCTGCCGCAGAAAAAGCTGCCGCAGAAAAAGCTGCCGCAGAGACTGAATCAGGAGAAGCAAAATCATAATTTGATTTTGTATGTTATTTGAGTTAATTATAACAAATTATTATAAATACGAATAAAAACAATTGTTTATGAATACATTAGAATTAGTATTTTATTTATTTGCCTTCATCGTGGTACTTTCTGCGATGGGAGTAGTTTTTTCCCGTAAACTTATGTATTCGGCATTTTCATTACTCTTCACATTCTTCGGAGTGGCAGGGCTTTATGCAGTGCTGAATGCAGATTTTCTTGCGGTTGTACAAATTATGATATACGTGGGAGGTATCCTTGTATTAATCATATTTGGTGTGATGCTAACATCGAAAGTAACGGGAGTGGATATAGTTTCAGGTGGAACAGGAAAGACTCTTTATATTGGCTCTACGGTTGTTTCTGCTGCTATGTTATTTTTCCTGACATACCTGTACAATACAGTTAACTGGCATTTGCCCGAAGTAACCAAATATTCCGAAACATCATTGGATGCAATTGGTAATTTACTTCTGACAAAATATGTACTCACATTTTTAGTTGCTGCCATTTTGCTCTTGATAGCATTTATCGGTGCAGCTTTAATCGCACGTAAAGGGAATTAGGAGGATAAAATGGGAATTGGACTAACACATTTTTTGATATTAAGTGGAATATTATTTTCCCTTGGAATTTTTGGTATTGCTACTCGCAAAAATGCAATCCTCGTTTTGATGTCGCTTGAATTAATTCTTAATTCTGCGAATATCAATTTTGTTGCATTTTCTAGATTCGGTGGAGTAAATATCGAAGGTCAGATAGCAGCTTTGTTTGTGATTGTTCTTGCTGCAGCTGAGGTTGCAGTTGCATTAGCGATTGTTTTGAATATTTATCAAAATTATCATCACGTAAATGTTGATGAAATTAATCAAATGAAAGGTTAATAAATTTTTTAACAAAATTGTAAATTAAGAAGAAAAATAAATTATGACACCTGATACCATACTGAATTTGTCAATAGCAATATTGTTTCTTCCGTTACTCACCTTCATTTTCCTTGTATTTTTCGGAAAAAAGTTAGGCAGAGTTTCCGGTTATATTGGTACTGCAGTTTTAGGTATTGACTTAATTTTAGCTATTATTGTTGCATTCCAAAGGCTCACAACTTATGTTGCTGAACCAATGCTTCAATATAAAGTAGATTGGTTATACTTAGGAAACCAAACAGTATCTATTGGCGTTGGAGTTGATAATCTTACAGCAATTATGTTGATTGTGGTAACATTAATCAGTTTCCTGGTACACTTTTTCTCACTTGAGTATATGCGTGACGATGAAAATTTCCCACGTTTTTATGCATATTTAGGAATATTTTCATTCTCAATGCTTGGTATTGTGATTGCAAATAACTTCCTTAATATGTTCATATTCTGGGAATTAGTTGGATTGAGTTCTTACTTATTGATTGGATTTTGGTTCCACAAAGATTCTGCTGCAGATGCGGGGAAGAAAGCGTTTATTACAAACCGTATAGGCGACCTTGGATTTTTATTCGGTTTGATGATTCTGTTCCATACTTATGGTACTTTTATGTTTGATGATGTATTTGGCTTCATCAAAGCCGGGATATTACCGTTTGATAGTGGAACATGGCTAACTGCACTTGGCATTTTAGTATTTGCCGGAGCAATTGGTAAATCCGCTCAGTTCCCTCTACACGTTTGGCTTCCTGATGCGATGGAAGGTCCTACACCAGTTAGTGCCTTAATCCATGCTGCAACGATGGTGGCTGCCGGTGTGTACCTCACTGCTCGTATTTTCCCTATGTTCACTGCTGATGCAATGATTTTTGTTGCTTATGTTGGTGCTCTCACTGCAATCATAGCTGCAACAATTGCTATCACACAATTTGACTTCAAACGTGTCCTTGCGTATTCTACTGTATCACAGTTGGGTTATATGGTGATGGGACTTGGCGTTGGAGCCTTCACAAGCGGTTTCATGCATTTAGTTACTCATGCTTGGTTCAAAGCTCTACTCTTTTTGGCATCAGGTTCAGTGATTCATGCAATGCATACTGCAATGCATCATGCACATAATCATGATATGGATGCACAAGATATTCGAAATATGGGTGGTATGCGTAAGACAATGCCAATTACGTATCTTACTTTTCTTTTTGCAACTATTGCAATTTCCGGTATTCCTTTTACTTCCGGTTTTATGAGTAAAGATGGTATTTTGGCAGGAACTTTAGCATTTGGAAATTTGACAGGTCACTGGTTTATTCCAATTGCCGGTTTCGGAGCTGCAGCAATTACTGCGTTCTATATGTTCCGATTGACAATAGTATCATTCCATGGCAAACCCAAAACAGAAATCGCAAAACATACCAAAGAAAATAACTTTTTAATATTGGTTCCACTAATAACTTTAGCAATTCTTACATTCTGGTTCTTCTATTCACCTAATCCTTTTGGAGCAGATAAAGGTTGGTTCCACAAAGCAACTCAATCTCCCGGAAGTGTAGTTCCTTCTAAGTATAATTTTAGTTTTAATGTTCCTGTGCATCATGGAGAAATGGGACACGAGAATGTAATGCATTCAGGACATGAAGAATCAATGAATAATGCTGTGCATGAACAACATTCAGAGATGAATATGGCAATGCATGAACAACATTCAGAAATGAATATGTCTATGCAAGGACATCATGCGGAAAATCAATGTGATGAAGAAAAAGCTGAAGGTGAACATTGCAAATATGCAGAAGCTGCACCATTTCAGGTTACTCATGTTGACCGTTATGCTGATGGGGAATTAAAAGAACATACAGAATTTACTGAAGCATTGCATCATGCACATATTCCCGCAATGATTTTATCTTTGATTGTAGCATTTTCGGGAATATTGGTAGCATTTGTATTTTATCAGTTCAAAGTTTATGATATTGGTTCAATAATAAATATGTATCCATGGCTTTACAAAGGTTCATTCAATAAATGGTTCTTTGATGAAATGTATCAGGCAACCGTAATAAATGGGACGGTTGGTTTAGGAAAAGTAATTGCATGGTTTGATTTGAATATCATTGACGGAGTTGTGAACTTTACTGCAGCTATCGGAAGAGGTTTGAGTAAAGTTACAGCAGTATTTGACTTTAGAATTATTGATGGTTTGGTTAATTTCTCGGCATGGATTTCGGGATTGCTTGGTAAAGCGCTGCGTAAACCTCAGACGGGTATGATACAAACATATCTGGTATTGACAGTGATTGGTATTTTAGCATTGATTTTTATTTTTATATAAATAAATTAACTTAATTAGAAATTAAGAGTTCGGAGGATAGATGTTTACATTTCTTGGATTGGGACCATTAACTTGGATTACCTTCCTACCCATCTTAGGAATGATAATTGTGCTACTCATTCCATCAGGGAAAGATGATGCATCCAAAGAAAGAGCATTGAATCTCTTTCGTTGGACTACTGCTGGCACAACTTTCATACAATTAATCATCTCTATTTTATTAGTGATGAACTTTGACTTCGCAGCTGCTGGAGTCAATAATGAAGCTACTATGCAATTCGTTGAGAAATTCAATTGGATTTCTCTCACAGGATTACCAATTTTTGGTAATTTGCAAATTCAATACTTTGTTGGAATTGATGGTATATCAGCACCAATGATTCTATTGACAGGTATTGTTTCTTTCTTGGCTACATTTGCTTCATGGAATATAAAGAAAGCTGCAAAAGGATACTTTGCAATGTATTTATTACTTGTAACAGGTATGATGGGCGTATTTGTTGCATTAGATTTCTTCTTATTCTATGTATTTTGGGAATTGATGCTCTTACCTATGTACTTCTTGATAGGTATTTGGGGTGGACCAAACAAAGAATATGCAGCAATTAAGTTCTTCCTCTATACATTAGCAGGATCAGTATTTATGTTGCTTGTTATGATCGCATTGTACTTTGCGGTTGGTTCATTCAATATGTTCGATATGATGGACTTTTCAAAATATGCATCTGACTCAATTCTTTACGGTATGGGCAGTAATTGGAGATTGATTGCATTTGCTGCATTATTTATCGGTTTCGCAATTAAGGTTCCAGCATTTCCATTCCATACATGGCTGCCGGATGCGCACGTGGAAGCTCCAACGGCAATTTCAGTAATTCTGGCAGGCGTACTCCTTAAAATGGGTACATACGGTATGCTCAGAATTGCATGGCCAATGTTCCCGGATGCAGTTTATTATTTCCAAACATGGATTGCTTTAATCGGTTTGGTGTCTATCGTTTATGGCGGGCTTGCAGCATTGGGTCAACATAAATTCGGAAAACGTGACTTTAAGAAATTGATTG
>MHAC01000042.1:18747-44838 GCA_001804565.1 Ignavibacteria bacterium GWF2_33_9
CTTCATGATTGTGGGCGTTGTTTACGACCGTGCCCACACAAGAGGATTGGACGACTTCGGTGGATTAGCAACTAAGATGCCTGTTTACACCGGAATTATGATGGTAGCATTTTTCGCTGCAATTGGTTTGCCTGGTTTGAGCGGATTCGTTTCAGAATTGCTCATCTTCTTGGGCGCTTTCCAAACTTATCCTGTTTATACAATGATTGCCGGTAGCGGTATAATCATAGGTGCTGCTTATATGCTTTGGGCTTTGCAAAAAGTATTTTTTGGCAAATTGCCTGAACGTTGGTCCGGTCCATGGGATCCAACACATAAAGTTTATAAGACTGACGATGTAAACTGGGTAGAAAAATTAGCTTTAATTCCTTTGATTGTTGTGATTGTTTACCTGGGTGTGAATCCTAATCCTATTATTGGATTGATGACTACTTCAGTGAACCACTTAATTGAATTTGTGAAAGTATCCGGTCAATTCGCCGGAATGTAATTTTAATAAATGAAAAATAATTAATATGACTGTTCCTAATTCATATATTGATAACTTAATGGCAAGCATCGGGCTCTTTTCGCCCGAGATTGCCATCGTTATTACTTTTATCTTGGCTATAGTTGCTGACCTACTATTTAAAAATACAAGAAACATCACTGCTTATATCTCTATTCTTGGTTTGGTGATTACTGGCTTTTTGCTTGTAACCCTTACGGGAGTGAGCCAATCTATTTTTGATGGTTTGGTTGTTGTTGACCCATATTCCACATTCTTCAAGTTTCTTACTCTGTTGACGACACTTTTAATAGTGATTATGTCAATGTCTTACAAGGAACTTTATAAAGATAATAGAAAAGTGGGTGAATATTACTCTATGCTTATGGGGATGACATTTGGTATGTTTGTTCTTGCATCAGCGGTAAATCTTATTACTATCTATTTAGCAATTGAAATCCTTTCCTTGAGTTCATATGTTCTTGCAGGTTATACCAAGGAAATTCGTAAATCCAGCGAAGCATCGCTGAAGTACGTGATTTACGGTTCCTTATCATCAGGTTTCATGGTGTATGGTATGTCCTTGCTTTACGGAGCAACAATGACTTTGGATGTTGCGAAAATCAATGCTGCAATTCTTAGCGGTGGAATTGACTTATTCCCTATAATTGTTGGTGGATTAATGATTTTGGTTGGATTTGGATATAAGATTTCTGCCGTACCATTTCATTACTGGACACCGGATGTTTACGAAGGAGCTCCGATTACTATTACTTCATTCCTTTCAGTTGCTTCCAAAGCAGCAGGTTTTGCAGTGTTTATCAGATTCTTCAAGGATTTGTATTTCTTGCCTGCCGAAAGTACATTTGATGTATGGGCAACAGTAAGTAATTTCAACTGGGGAATCATTCTGGCTGTAATCTCCGTTCTAACAATGACACTGGGTAATTTTGTAGCTCTATGGCAAGAAAACGTAAAAAGACTTTTAGCTTATTCATCAATTGCTCATGCTGGTTATCTGCTTATGGGTGTTGTCGTAATGACAAGCGCCGGAACGACTGCAGTATTGCTTTATTTCTTCTTCTATATGTTAATGAATTTGGGTGCCTTTTATATAGCTCAATTAGTTGACAATGAAATAGGAAGTTATGAATTAAAGGATTATATTGGTTTAGGTTTCCGTTCTCCTGTATTAGCAATCTTGATGACTATATTCTTAATATCATTGACAGGTTTACCACCGTCTGCCGGATTTATCGGCAAACTTTATATCTTTGCTGCCGTTTTGAACAAAGGTATGATTTGGCTGGCTGTAATCGGTGTACTCAATAGTGTTGTTTCACTTTATTTCTATGCAAAAATCATTAGAAATATGTTCTTGAGAAATCCGGAAACTGTTGCTGTTAAATTCTGTGCTCCTCAATCAAATATGATTATTGGTTATGTGCTTGCATTCTTTACTATTCTTTTCGGGCTTTACTTCTCACCAATTTTGTCGTGGGCTCAAAGTTCAATCGAAATGCTGCACATTATTCCATAGAATTAACACTTATTACTTTTATAAGAAAGGGCTCAATTGAGCCTTTTTTTTTGTATTGTATGAAATTTTGCGCACACCTAAATAATTAATTTTTGCTAATAATTCACTATTATTCATCTTTATTTTGTAAATTAATTTTAAGTTAATTCACAATTTGAGGAATTTATGAAGAAGTTACAATCCGGACACAAAGTGAGCTTCAATGGTTCAATGGTTCAATGGTTCAATGGTTCAATGGTTCAATGGTTCAATGGTTCAATGGTTCAATGGTTCAATGGTTCAATGGTTCAATGGTTCAATGGTTCAATGGTTCAATGGAAGACGATTACTAATGTTGATTATTGTTGTAAACCTTATTTTTCCAATTAATACAAAAGCACTTACTGAAGGGAAACCTTCCTTTATTACTTTTTCTTCATTTTCAATTGTATCGGATAGCACATTATCAGTAGGCGATACAATAAGTGTTCAATTCAATGTTACTTCATTACTTGAAGACTCAGCAACAGTATATTTTCACACTACCTTAGGTATGCATATTCTAAATAATGATTCAACTTTTTATAAAACTAGAATTCAGACAGACACTAATTCAACACAGAACATGGAAATTAATATTTTAGTAGATTCAATAAAATATGGTTCCTTTACTTTACACATTATTTCTGATTATCAATCATTAGAATATGAAAATACTAGTACATTTACTGGTGGAGTTTACCCGATTGCATATAATAGTGTTATGGTAAGAAATCTATATGAAAATGATGATGCTTTAATTTCTACTATGGCATTTGCGCAGACGATATGCCCAGGAACAAGTAATCATCATATTAAAATTAAAGGTAAAGTATCATTTTTAGATTGGGGTGAGGCTCAAGAATTCTATGCAACCGGAAATGCATTAGAAAATTATCCAAGAAGAAAATCACCTCTAACAACAGCATGGCTTTTCTTCAGAGATCCAAATAATCCAAATACAATAACACATCCGATTCCTTTTAATCAAACAACTGGATTGCCAATAGAGGGTATTCATTATGCGAAATGTATTGAAGGTACAAATTTTAATGAAGAAGCCGGAGAATTTACATTTGAATTTGATTATAATCCACTTGCTATTGGTTGCCAAACTAATGAAAATATGACAGTTGAAGTATATATTGCCAAAGAAAATGAAGCTGCAATATTAACTAGCGCAAGTGATCACATAATTGTATCTAATATTCAAAATCCTTTTTATTCAGAAAATAATTCTCCAATTACTAACTTAAAATTATACCCTTATAAATATTTTACTACTACTTATACAAATGGTGTACCACAAAATATTGACATTTCATACCAAAATATTACTAATCCATATCATAATTTAAATATTGAATTACCTTGGGATGAAGGTTCAATTCTTAGATATTCAACATTATCACGAGAATATCTTAAAGATATTTATAATAATTCAACACTTGAATTTTCTGATAACCGAAAATTAACTCAAAGTAGTTACTCTTTATTATGGCAACCAAAAACAGGAGATGACCCAGGTGGTTATTATTCTCCTGGGACAAGAAATATTGTAATATATCGATATTATAATGGTAAAACTAATAATTATTCTAATTGCAAGGCAATAGCGCATGAGTTTGGTCACTTTTTTGACTATGTTTTGACAAATAATTATCATCATCAAGCTGAAGGTTTTGCCTTGTTTTTAAGTTTCGCTGCAAATGTCTGGATGCACAATAATTATGGAGATTTATTTACAATTTATGATGATTGTGAAATTGGACCATTCACTAATTTCAAAAAGGATGGAGTAATATTTCAATTTAATGGAGTAACTTATAATAGATTTGCTAATATTACAAAAATAGGTGTACCTGACTTAAATTCATGTAGATTCGCTTGTTATTTATGGAATATTTACGATTCAAAGAGTGACCAACCATATTCTCCTATTTCTGAATGGGATGGGATGGCTAATGATGATGTCGAAGGATTAACAGAAGATTTAATGAATTTTTGGATAGAGAAGCCCTTTCAAGGTGTTCGTTTCGAAGATTTCAATATAACTTTTGTTGCTAATTATTCATCAGATGTAAAATTACAAACTTCAATTCAGTCAATTTATAATTTTATGGATTTCCCAATTGAAGATGAAGATCCTAAATTAAATCCACCTATTGAGAATTATTCAGAACGAATGATTGGACCGAACCTCGCTGAGATGGATTATACAACTTCTATTTTTAATGATGAGACATATATTAAGTTTTCATGGGGTGACCCAATAAATTATTATTATATTCCATTCGAATATATACTAAAACCAGCAAATCCTGAACTTAAATATGAGTATTCATTCCAAAATCTACCTTATGCCATGAAATTATTTCATAATGATACTTATTTAGATACATGGTCAAATCTTGAATCAGTAACTGATTATCTTAATACTCAGGAAACAAATTGGTATTTAGTTCATGATGGTGATGATTATTGTACTTTTAAATTATCAACAGTCACTTCAAATGATGATGAATCATTTACCCCTTTAATAGCACATAGGGGGATTTTAGGAAAAAAAAGTATATATAATAATGAATCTTCAAATAATTCTACATTAAAAATTGTAAAATTAAATAATCAATCATTAATCATTAATTCTACTGAAAATATTATGTTAAATCAAGCAGCTTTATATGATATTAATGGTAGAAAAATTGAAGAATTACTTATTAATAATGAATTTTCAACTAATTTTAATATTAATTTAAATAATCCAATTCAAAAATTTGGAAAGCAAACGATTTATTTTCAATTAATATATACTGATAAGGCAAATCAACAACATAAATTAAATTATAAAATTATTAAGTAAAGGAGCAGAGGAAATGAAAAAGTTTATTATAATATTTCTTATAATTCCTGTTTATAGTATATTTTCTCAGGATTGGCAATTATTTAATACTGAATATATTTCTTATTATCGAAACACAGAATACGAACTTTTTTCGCCACTAACTCTCTTTAAAACAGTCGATCATATCTTAGAATTTCAGTTCGAAAAAGAAATGGTATCTGAAAATGACTATATATATACTTCAACAAGAATAAATCCAAAGAATAGTAATGATAGTTGTTTATTTACAATAAGACAACAAGATAACCTGAAGTCATTTGGAGAAGATGAAATGTTAATAGATATGTATAACATTACGAATGACACGTTATATTGCTACGATGAAATTTTCGGAAATATAAGGTCAAAGAATTACAAATTCATTTTACCTTTGAATATGAATAAAAATGATAGTTTGGTTAAAAATAAACGGAAGATAAAGTTTGTAGAATCAAAGCAAGTCGAAGTATTAGCAGGATTATATGATTCTGCAAAAGTCTTTTCAATAGAAAATTTTGAATATATTCCACCAACTACTACATATTTAACACTAACCCAACATTATGGAATTATTGATTATTTATTAAGACAAAAATATAAATTGTGCGGACTGAAAAAAATAATTGGTAATGAATCTTATGGATATATTCCCCAAAAAAGCAATATTGATAATATTTTGAATATGAAAGTAGGAGATTTTAAAATTTGGGAAATAGAAGAATTCTATCTTGACCGAAATAGTGAGTTTTATTTTCTCAAAGATGTTGTAAAATCAATTAGTTTTAAGAATGATAGTATTAAAATTGAATTTGTAAGAACCAAATATATTTACCCCGATCCAGTTGATACTAAATTGTATGAGGAAATTTATTGCAAACAATATTGCGATGAAATGACATCGAACCGCCAGAGTACAATTCATTTGATTAACATAAAACCGAAATATAATTTTAATAACAAAACGGGAATTTCTGTTGTAGAAGGAGCCGGATATATTGAATATCAAGATACAAAACAGAAAACAGCAAAACGAATGATTGAATATACAGATAAAGGAGAATACTTAATTGGAGAATGTGAAAGCGCATATATAACTGATCACAGTTTAGTGAAAATTATACATCCTGATATAGGTGAATATTTTATAAGAGCAGGAGCTGATGCTTTAGCTGGGATAACGACAATGTTTGTACGTGGATATTCATTAAATGGAGAAATTTATGGAAATATACCTGACTTTCTTTCAGTTAAAGATCCAAACACCAATTCTGTTTCTATCTTTCCCAACCCCGCCACTGACATAATCAATATAGATCTGGGCAACTACACTCTTCAAGGTGTAGGTGAAGGGCAGACTATCCGCATTTTCGATGTGCTGGGTGAGAAGGTGATGACAATTGAGACACGTAGCAACGTGTCTCTTCAACAGATTGATGTCTCAGCACTGCTGCCGGGAGTGTATTTTCTGCGTATTGGGGATGTGGTGCAGAAATTTGTGAAGATGTGAGAGAAAAATGTAAAGACAGGTCTGAGACCTGTCTCTACGTAAAACATTGTTATCAGCCTTTGGGAGTTGTTCCTTGTATATAATCCCTGAGGTATTTATTCTCGAATTGTTGTTCGTTGAGTAGTTTTTTCACCAAATCACCAATGGACACTATTCCTACCAATTTCTTTTCATTCATCACCGGTACATGTCGAATACGGTTTGTTGTAATAATACCCAAAACATAATTTACATCATCTTCCGGCTCCGCAAAGATAAGATTTGTGGTCATCACATCCTTGATTTTCACTTCTCCGCAATTACCTTCGTTTAAGTGACATTCTCTTAGAGCGTCTCTTTCGCTGAAAATACCAACTATTTCGCCTGTATCATCTTTCACAATCAAAGAACCAATTTTATTCCTAATCAGCATCTTTGTAGCTTCGGCAATTGTCTGTTCATGTCCAATTGTTGAAACGTCATACCCTTTTGCATTCAAAACATCTTTGATATACATAGCAACTCCCATAATTAATTTTATTATTATTTAGTTATGACTAAATAAAGGTAAAAAAATTATATAATATTGAAAAAATATTTAAACTTTTTTCCTTTTATTCAAATAGGTTACTAAAGCTTTATCGAATGGAGTAGAAGTAGTAATCAGGTTATAATCAATATTATGAAAATGGCACTGACTTTTCAGATTAGCAGTGAATTTCTTTATTGAATCCTGATAAGCTTTTTGAATCTGATAAGGATGAGTGATTAAAGTCTCGTTTGTTTCGGCATCCACGAAATTTGCACTCTGACCAAATTTGAAGTCCAGTTCTCTGTCGTCGAGTATCTGGAAAGCAATTACTTCATTTGAATTATGGCGGAAATGCTGCAATGCTTTCAAAGTTGAATCCGGATCATCAAAAAAGTCACTGATGATAACTACAAGACTCCTTTTATTCATCCTTTCTGCAATTAAGTTCAAGCAATTTGCAGTACCTGTTTGATTTTGAGGTTGATTTGTTTCTAATGTTTTCAGAATTTCACGAATATAAGATGGACGTGAATTTGGAGTGAGATATTTGCGAATTTCAGTATCGTAAAGTGCCAATCCCGCTGCGTCACGCTGCTGGATCATAAGTAATGCCAATGAAGCTGCCAAATATGAACCATACTCGTATTTTGTAAGATTATCTCCTGACGCAAATTTCATTGAAGCACTAGCATCAAGCACAATCATTATGCGAGTATTAGTTTCTTCTTCGAATTGTTTAACGAAATACTTTTCCGTTCTGCCAAGTACTTTCCAGTCCAGATACTTGATTTCATCACCGGGACGATAAGCACGATGTTCGGCAAATTCCACGCTGAATCCATGGAAAGGGGAGCGATGCAAACCTGTGATAAAGCCCTCTACTACCAATTTGGCAATTAGTTCAATATTTTTTAGTTTAGCAACTACTTTCGGATTTAAGTATTTTCTGTAATCTTTCATTTTGTACAATTTAAATACTTTGACGAAGTAAAGAATTTAAAATTAATTTAAACTACTTAAAAATGAGAATGAAGAAAAATTTGAATAAATTAAGAACAAAAGAATATGAAAAAGTAGTCCCTAGAAAATGAAATCTGAATAACGAAAAAAGGGTTCCATTAATTTAGAACCCTTTTTCTTATAATAAACAAGTATTATTCTGCTTCTACTTCCTTGTAGCAGAACCACCAGTCATAGTTATCGTAACGTGATTTTTTGTACTGTGCAGCTTTGAAATCAGTTGCAGGAGGAATTATCACTTTATTGCCAATCAATTCATTATTTGGCCAGTTAGCAGGCATTGCAACACCTTTTGAATCGGCTACCTGGAATGCTTTAATTATGCGAAGCAATTCATCGAAATTTCTGCCAACTTCTTGTGGATAGAACAAAACTGAACGAATTTTTCCTTCCGGATCAACAATATATACCCCACGTACCGTGTTATTACCTTTTTCGGGGTGAACTAAACCAAGCATTTTGGCCATATCACCATGGTCTGCAATGATTGGAAATTCTATTTGTACATCCAAATTATCTTTGATCCATTCAACCCATTTGATGTGAGAGTAGACTTGGTCGATAGATAGACCAATTAATTCGCAATTTAGTGACTTGAATTCTGCATATCTTTTTTGGAATGCAACAAATTCAGTTGTGCAAACCGGTGTGAAATCGGCTGGATGACTGAATAAAATGAACCATTTTCCTGTAAATGCTTTTGGTAAAACCATTTTGCCATTTGTTGTTTGTACTTCGATTTCCGGGAACTTATCACCTAACATAGGGATTCTTTCGGTTGTCATTTATGACTCCTTTTAATTAAAATTAATAAAATTATTTATTTTTCTTTTCTACGATTAATTCCATTTTTATATCAAGCAAACTGTATCCTTCAATTTTATTTTTTGCAAAATAATCATCGAGCAATTTCTGCAAATCTGTGTTAATGTAGTCAATGATTTTGTCAGATTTTCTCTCATAAAGATGGAAATGAGGCTCTCTTACCAAATCATACCTTGCAGAAGAATTATTATAATTCATTGATGATACAATTTCTTTTTCTTCAAATATCTTCAAAATTGAATAAACGGTAGCCAGAGATATTGTAGGAAATTCGGATTTTAAGGAATGATATATTTCTTCAACGGAAGGGTGAGTCACCATTTTGGATAATTTCTCGAAAACAGCAATTCTAGAAATTGTTGGTTTAATTCCTTTTGAATTTAAAATATTCAATATCTGACTTTTGTTCATTTTCATTTCAATTTTATTTAGAAACGTTCTAAGTCGATAATTATTATTAAACAATATTAATTATTTTCTGAAAATTAATATTAATTAGTTAAAAGCTCATAAAATGATTATGAATATTTATTCAATTTCTCGAATTATTGATTTTAAGAAAAAATAAAGCAATAGTCCAAAACAATATTTTAAAAAAAACAAAGTCTATTTATATAAATAATTTCTAATTTGGAAATTTTTTTAATTTTTCCTTAAACTATTTGGAGTTCTTATGTCTAAAAAATTACAAATTTTTATTTTAATATTTTTTACATCAATTTTGGCTATGAATGCACAGCCAAAATACTCTCTAGGTCTTGGCGGCGGTGCTGCATTTGGCATCAACGAATCAGTGGATAGACCATTAGGTCCACAATTTAATCTCTATTTCCTCCATACATTCAATGAAGCCTTTGCTGGTGAAGCAAGTTTTAGCTACATTAAAATAAATGGAGAAAATCCTGACTTGGGTGGCTATAATGATTATAAAACTTCTATGATTGCTTTTGACTATCGTTTAAGATGGAATATCATGAAATTCGGCGACAAATTTACAGTTTATCCATTTGTAGGTGTAGGAATTTTATCATTTACAAATGATGAATATCAAGTTACCGAAGCACCGGATGCTGAAGGAAGTGGAATAGACGTTACAATCCCTGCAGGACTTGGATTCCGTTATACTATCAATGATAATTGGGCTCTGGAACTCAGCGCTCAGGGTAATATTTGTACTTCTGATGAACTGAATCCTCCATTGGATGACCAACAAGATGGTTTTTGGAGTGGACGTTTAGGTATTCTATATACTTTCAGCCCTTCAAATAGTGATACTGATGGAGATGGCCTAACCAACAAACAGGAAAAAGAACTCGGTACCGATCCTAAAAATCCTGATACAGATGGTGATGGTTTAACAGATGGTCAGGAAGTGAATAAGCATAAAACTAATCCATTAGTTCAGGATACAGACGGAGACGGCTTGAACGATGGAGAAGAAGTATTAACAACTAAGACTAATCCTTTAGTTGCAGATACAGATGGCGACGGTCTGAACGATTATCAGGAAGTAAAACAATATGCTACAGATCCACTCAAAGCAGATACAGATGGTGATACTTTGAATGATGGTGATGAAGCGCTCAAGCACAAAACAAATCCGCTAAAAGCAGATACAGATGGCGATACTTTGAATGATGGTGCTGAAATTAATAATCACAAGACAAATCCTTTGGAAATGGATTCAGATAAAGATGGATTAAACGATGGAGAAGAAGTTAACAAATACAAAACTAATCCATTGGATCCTGATACAGATGGTGATTCTTTGAATGATGGTCAGGAAGTAACAAAATATAAAACTAATCCATTGATGAAAGACACAGACAAGGGTGGAGTTGATGATGGTACTGAAGTTTCTAAAAATCAAAATCCTTTGGATGGAACTGATGATTTTGGTAAGAAAACATTAGGACCACAAGAAATTGGTATGAAAATAGTTTTGGAAGGTGTTGTTTTCGCAACAGGAAAATCAACAATCACTCCTGAATCTGAAGATATTTTGATGCAAGCTTACGAAACATTAGTAAATTATCCAACTATCGAAGTTTTGATTTCCGGTCATACTGATGATGTGGGACGTCATAACAAGAATGTTAAATTGTCTCTTGACAGAGCTAATGCAGTAAAAGCTTGGATGGTTGCTAAAGGTATTGATTCTGCCAGAATGACTACTGCCGGCTACGGTCCTGACCAACCATTAGTTCCAAACGATTCACCCGAAAACAAACAGAAAAACAGAAGAATCGAATTCCAAAGAACTAAATAGTCAGATTCTGTTAATTTAAAATAAAAAATCCCTCCTCGGAGGGATTTTTTTATATTTCTTTTACTTAATTTTGAATATAATAAATGGTGAAAAATGCAAAAGTTTATATCTGAAAAATTAAATGGAATGCCGGTTTCGATTTTTTCGACAATTTCTAAATTAGCATTGGAATATAATGCAGTTAATCTGGGACAGGGCTTCCCTGATTTCAATGGTCCGGAATGGATTTTTGATTTTGCATTGGAAGCGATGAAAGAAGGTAAAAATCAGTATGCTCCTTCGGTAGGGATTCATTCGCTTAAAGAATCTATCGCTAAGTATCAGAAGAAATACTATGATATTGATTTGAATGAGGAAAATATACTCATCACTGCCGGTGCCACAGAATCACTCTACGTAACCTTCCAGGCTCTGTTGAATAAAGGTGATGAGGTAATCTTATTCGAACCATATTATGATTCATACTTTGCAGATGTAACATTAGCCGGAGGAAAACCAAAATTTGTAACATTACGTAAGCCAACATTTGACTTTGATTATGCAGAACTGGAAAATGCAATTACAGAGAAAACTAAACTGATTGTGCTGAATAATCCGCATAATCCAACAGGAAAAGTATTCAGCAAAGAACAGCTTAATTTTATTGCATCAATGGCAGTAAAGCACGATTTGATGATTGTTTCCGATGAAGTTTATGAATTCCTTACATTTGACGATGTGAAGCATACTCCTATAGTCACCTTGCCTGGGATGAAGGAAAGAACTGTTACAATTTCCTCTTGCGGCAAAACATTCGGCTTCACAGGCTGGAAAATTGGATATGCAATGGCTGAACCTGAGATAATTACAGCATTGAACGGAATACACCAATGGACTACTTTTGCAGTGAATACTCCCGGACAGCACGCAATGGCTCGTGCTTTCCACCAATTAGATGACTATTTGCCTGAATTCAGGATGCTTTATCAACAAAAAAGGGATTTGGTTTATAATGCTCTGAAAGAAACATCTTTCAAGCCAATCAAACCTGACGGCAGTTACTTTATGATGGCTGAAATTCCTGCTGGTAGATTCGAAAGCGATATTGATGCAAGTATGAAATTAATTAAAGAATTGGGTGTTGCAACTATACCTCCATCAGTATTTTACGGTAAATCAGACGAAGGGAAATCAATGCTCAGAATATGCTTTGCCAAACGAGATGAAACATTGATTGAAGGAGTAAAACGCTTAAAAACGTTCGGAAGTTAATATGAGTTTGAAAGTAATTACAATAGATTTTTGGAATACTTTATTTGATTCGACAAATGGAATTGAACGCAATCAGATAAGGAATAATTCCATAAGAACCGCACTACAGAAAATCGGACGAGAAGTAACTGAAAAAGAAATGCAGGATGCAGTCAGCAGTGCATGGGCACATTTCAATAGAATTTGGACAGACGAAATGAGGACGCCTATGCCAAGAGAATCCGTTGAATATTTTTGGGAGAACTTAAAGTTACCTTTCGATGAGAGTGCAATTTCCGAAGTTGTCGAAAGTTTTGAATTGGCTATTTTGGCAAAACCTCCAAAATTGATGAAGAATGCATCATACGTGCTTGATAAACTAGCAAAAGATTACAAACTTGCTATTATTTCAGATACCGGATTCACACCCGGTTCAATATTAAAGCAAGTTATGAAGAATTCCGGAGTGCTGGATTATTTCAGCGCTTTCAGTTTCAGTGATGAAACAAATGTGGCAAAACCTCATCCAAAAGCATATCTGACAGTACTGGAAGAATTGAAGTGTTCACCCGAAAATGCTTTGCACATTGGCGATATTGAGAAAACGGACATTGTCGGTGCAGTAAATATGAATATGTACGCAATCCGCTTCAGCGGTGACCCGACATATCTTACTAAGCCCAATACAAAGCAAACTTCCGGTGATGCTGAAGTGTTTGATTGGAATGACGCCCTCCTAGAAATCCGAAGGATAGACTCAAGTTTGTTTTAAGTGAAAGTGAAATGGGAACGTGAAAGGGAATGGGAAATATTAAACTGCAAGGGCTCAATTGAGCCCTTTTATTTGTATTGTATGAAATGTTGCGCACACCTAAATAATTAATTTATACTAAAAAATCACCATTATTCATCTTTATTTTGTAAATTAATTTTAAGTTAATCCACAATTTGAGGAATTTATGAAGAAGTTACAATCCGGACGCAAAGTGAGGTTCAATGGTTCAATGAATCGTATTTCAGCAATTGGCAAAAAAAATATTGTAGAAACAAAATATTATAAATTTATTAGGTAGGAAAGAAAAATGAAAAAAATAGTATTTTTTTTATTAATTTTATTAATATTATTTAGCATAAAATTAAATGCACAGGATTGGCAATTCTTCCCCTTAGGTCAAGTAAGTTATTATTCTGCCGATGATGAAATAATGGAATTTTGTTTTGATTCAATTGTTGTGAAGGGTGAAAAACATACTTATTATTCAAAAAGTTTGAGAAATTATTCAATTGACGAAAATTGCGACTCCTCAATAATGAATTCTGAATATATTTCTAATCTATTTCCAAAACCTAGAATAAATATATATTCTATGAGGAATGATACAATTATTTATGAGTATGATAGATTTGGAAAAGCAGATACAAGCAAAGCTATTTATATTCCACTAAATATGGTTGTAGGGGATACTATAATTTGCAATCATAATATTACAATTATTTGTTACAGTGAAGAATACAAAGATATTTTAAAAGGAATAAAAGATTCAGTAAAGTACTTTGATTTTTTTCGAGATGGTAAATTTATAAGTGATATTGCATTATCAAAAAATTATGGTTTAATTGAGTTTTTTGATTTTCGTAAACTATTAGTTGATGGGGAGTTCAACTCAAATGAAAATGATAATATGCATTTGCAACTTGTGGGTATTAAATTACACGGTCAGACAATTGGAGCTTCTGCAAAGAATTTTAAAGCAGAAGATATTTTCGATATGAAAATTGGTGATGAAAAATATTGGATGAAATTTGAATATGGAGAAATAACATATGTGAAAGACAAATTAATTGAACTTAAAGATTCAATTAATGGTCGAAAAATGTTGTTTTCAATTTATCTTCGAAAAATTTATAACAAAATTGGTTCCTTAGTTAATTATGATACATACTATGAATATTACAACAAGAAATTAATTGAGAAGATTCTTGATTATAGAGAAAATATCTTTTTTTTAGATTATTTTTATTATGGTAAATATTTAGAACTTTCAGATTCGGACAAATTACTTTTTAGTGGAGGAGATTATTTGAATATAACTGATAGTACATTAACTTTTGGATTTAATCCATTAAGGTGCTATTATAATGGTATTATTGTTTTAAATAATTGTAATCTTGGATGGCAAACTGATACAAATGGAGAAAAGATATATTGTCCCTATATTGGATTAGCTTATTATTGGTATGATAATATGTACCCATTTGGTTGTACTTATGATTTAATAGGATTCAAAATGAATGAGGAAATCTATGGTGATGTACCTGAGTTTTTAACAAGTGCCGAAGAAACTTATTCTGAACAAATTAGAATCTTTCCCAACCCAGCCACCTCCACAATCACACTAACGGGAGTGTCGGAAGGAGTTTCTGAGTGCGAGATATATGATGTGCTGGGTGAGAAGGTGATGTACGCAGAGACAAGGCATGCCTTGTCTCTACAACAGATTGATGTCTCCGCCCTGCCTCCGGGTGTGTATTTCATTAGGATTGGGGACGTGGTGCAGAAATTTGTGAAAATATAAAAAAATGCCCTCTTTCGAGGGCTTTTTTTTAAGTTATTTTTTTAGAGAATCTCTGATTTCTGTCAGAAGTTTTACTTCGTCTGAAGGTTCAGGAGGATCAGTAGGCGCTTCTTCTTCCTTCTTCTTCATATTGTTGAATGCTTTAATTATCAAGAAAATCACAAAAGCAATTATCAGAAAATCAATTGTAGTTTGAATGAAGTTACCAATACCCAAAGTTACTCCCGGGTCGGTAACTGTACCGTCTGCGGCTGTGACTGCTTCTTTCAGGACCAATTTCCATTCTTTGAAGTTAACACCACCAAGGACCAAACCAATGAATGGCATTAATAGGTCATTGACCAACGAGGCAACAATTTTGCCGAATGCTCCGCCGATGATAACGCCGACAGCCAAGTCAACAACACTTCCTTTGGAAGCAAATTCTTTAAATTCTTTAATAAATCCCATAAATCCCCTCCGAGATTAATAAAACAAAAATTATGAACATCCTGTTGTATTTCCACAATCAAGGCAAACACTGCAAGTTCCATTTTTCTTAACTCTCATCGAGCCGCAATTATCGCACTGTTCACCAGTAAAACCAAGTGAAACGGCTTCTGAATAATTAAATTCAGGCTGCATCACACTTGTATTAGATTTAGATTGCGATGATTCTGCATTTTCAATCAAATGTGCAGAATCTGCACTTTTCTCACCTGAAGTGAGGATTTGTCCTTTGCTTTCATCTTTATTTAATTCCGATAAAGCATTATTCAAAGAATCATTCTGTGCAAAAGGTAATTCCATTTGTTCGGCATGGTCATCTTTTTCTTCACCTGAAGCTGGTACATGTGCCAAATCTTCTCGTTGCAAATAATCAATAGCAAGAGAGCGGAATATGAAGTCCAGCACAGAAGTTGAGTTTTTAATCCTGTCATGTCCCTGGACGATTCCTGCAGGTTCAAATCTTGTGAAAGTAAATGTATCCACTAATTCATCCAAAGGAATACCATACTGCAATGCTTTGGAAACGAGTATTGCAAAGCTATTGAGCAAACCACGGAAAGCTGCACCCTCTTTGTACATATCAATAAAGATTTCACCAAGAGTACCATCTGAATATTCACCAGTTCGGACATAAACTTTATGAGTATTAATTACTACTTCACGAACATTACCATGGCGTTTCGGAGGCAATTTCTGTCGAACAGGTTTACGGAATTCCGGTTTGGTTGTAACAATTTCAGATGGATGTGCTTCATCATCGAACTTATCATCGCTTAAAGTAACTTCTTCAATCAGATCCTGGTCAATTTTAGTGTTCAAAGGCTGGGAGAGCTTCGATGAATCACGATAAATAGCAATAGCTTTGAGCATCTGTTTCCAGGCTTGATTATAAACATGCCCAATTTCAGCTACAGTTGCTTCGGTTGGCATATTCACTGTTTTTGAAATAGCACCGGAAATGAATGGTTGAGCAGCTGCCATAATTTTCACGTGAGCCATATAATCAATATATCTCTTACCGTTTTTACCGCATTTAGATGCAGTATCGAATATCGGCAAATGCTCTTCCTTAAGATGAGGAGCACCTTCAATCATCATTGTCCCGCAAATATAATCGTTTGCTTCATTTATTTGTTTTTCGGTAAAACCTAATTCTTTTAAAATATTATTTGTATTAACAGGAATATTGAGTGATTTCAGGAAGTCTTCACCAAGAGTGAATTTATTGAATGCGAAGCGTATGTCAAATACATTCGGTAATTGATTTTCGATTAAATTAAGCTTTTCTTCAGTAAATCCTCTTGCAGCTAAAGAATTGCCATTTATATGAGGACAACCGGTTAATGTGCCGTGCCCTTTTGCATAATTTTCAATTTCATTAATTTGTTGTTCATTGTAATGGAATTTCTTTAATGCTTTACGAACTGATTGATTTACAATTTTGAAATATCCGCCGCCGGCTAGTTTTTTGAATTTCACCATAGCAAAATCAGGTTCAATACCGGTTGTATCGCAATCCATGATAAGACCGATAGTACCTGTAGGTGCGAGAACAGAAACCTGAGCATTGCGGAAACCGTGTTTTTCACCCAAATTCAAAGCTCTATCCCAAACTTCACGGGCAGAATCGAGCAATTCTTCAGGAACTAATTTTGAATCAATGCCCATCGGTCTAATTGTGAGACCTTCATATTCACTGGGTGCTGCATTATATGCTGCACGTCTGTGATTACGAATCACTCGCAGCATATCTTCCTTATTTAGGTCGTAATATTCGAAAGCGCCAACATCTTTTGCCATTTCGGCACTTGTTGCGTAAGCTTCGCCTGTGAGCATTGCAGTGATTGTTCCTGCCCATGCCAATCCTTCAGGAGAATCATAAGGAATGCCGTTCACCATAAGCAAAGTACCCAAATTAGCATATCCAAGACCTAAAGTACGGAAATCGTAACTCTTTTGGGCCATATCTTCAGATGGATAATGAGCCATCAATACTGAGATTTCCAAAATGACTGTCCAAATCCTGATTGCATGCAAATAATTATCAATGTTAAAAGTATATGTTTCACTGTCAAAGAATTTCATGAGGTTTAAACTTGCAAGATTGCAGGCAGTATCATCAAGAAACATATATTCACTGCAAGGATTGGAAGCATTGATGCGACCTGATTTAGGACAAGTATGCCATTCGTTGATTGTTGTATCGAATTGCAAACCGGGATCAGCACTTTGCCAAGCACTCATATTTATTTTATTCCAGATTCTTCTTGCAGGTACAGTACGTGCCACTTCATCATGAGTTCTCCATTTTAAATCCCATGGCTGGTCATCATCTACTGCTCTCATAAAGTCATTTGAAACACGCACGGAATTATTGGAATTTTGTCCGCTAACTGTATTATATGCTTCACCTTCATAATGCGTATCATATGAGGGGAATTCCAAATTAGTATGTCCTTGAGCAACTAAATCCAAATACCTTTTAATATAACCGAGTGGAACACCTCTATTCAAAGCTTTCTGGATTAATTTTGAAAGCTTCTTATTTTTCTTAGGATCAACTCCATGATTGATTGCTTCTTCGACAATGGCTTTCATAAATTTATTAATGATTCTCGAACCTGCAACCAAGGCTGCAACTTTGCTTTCTTCTTTAGCTTTCCAATCAATGAAAGTTTCTATATCGGGATGATCTACATCCAGAATAACCATCTTTGCTGCACGCCTTGTTGTACCACCGGATTTAATTGCACCGGCAGCACGATCGAATATTTTCAGGAAACTCATTAAACCTGACGAAATTCCTCCTCCCGATAGTCTTTCGCCTTCAGCTCTTACAGCTGAAAAATTAGTTCCTGAACCACTTCCGAATTTAAATACTCTTGCTTCACGAGTTACTAAATCAAATATTCCTCCTTTATTCAGCAAATCATCATGTACTGAATTGATGAAACATGCATGGGGCTGAGGTCTGGAATATGCATCCTCGGACCTTTTCAAATCCTTAGAATCAGGGTCAACATAAAAATGCCCTTGATGTGAACCTTTTATACCATATACAGTAGAAAGGCCGGTATTGAACCACTGTGGTGAATTTGGAGCTGCCATTTGGTCCAATATCATGTACACAATTTCATCGTAAAAGTTTTGTGCATCTTCAGGAGTTTCGAAATAACCGTATTGTTCACCCCACCATTTCCATGTGAATGCCAGGCGGTGTGCAACTTGCTTTAAGCTTGTTTCAGAGCCAAGTTTAATACTCCCGTCTGCATCCAAAATTGGATTACCGTTTGAATCGAATTGTGGTACTCCTGTTTTACGGAAATATTTTTGAGCTAAAATATCAGTGGCAACCTGTGACCAATTTTTCGGTACTTCGATATCATTTGCTTCGAAAACGACCGACCCATCAGGATTTTTCATGCTTGACTTCCTTTTTGTGAAAGTAAACATATCGTACGGTGAGCCGATGCTTTTCGTAAATCGTTTCTCAATTTTCATTTATTATTACCTTGTTTATTATCAATTATAGACTAATTATCATTTTACGAAAACGAAATTAGAAAAAAAAATCCTCTTGGATATAATTAAGTTTTCAACATATATACTTATGAAGATTTCATTAACATAAAGTATTTCCAAAATATTTGATTATATCTTATTTTTTGGATTTTTAATGAATTAAAAATGAACAAGGATTAAGTTTTCAACATTTTTTAAAACTACATTTTTTTATAAATTAACAAAAGATTCTTATACGGAAAATAATTTATTGCAACTATATTCCTCTTATATTTTTTAGAAAATGATTTTATTAAAATCTTTTTTTTATATTTGTATTTTAATCATTAATTAACATTTATTAAAGAAGTAAGTTTATGGGATTTTTGGGAGGATTTAAAGAGAAACTAAGCTCATTTAAAGATAAAGCAAGCGAAGCATTAAGTTTTAAGAAAATTCATACAGGACTGGAAAAAACTCGCAAAGGTTTCATTTCCAATTTACAGTCATTATTAGGAAGTGGGCGTAAGATTGATACTCAGTTACTTGATGAAATTGAAACAATTTTAATTTCAGCAGATATCGGAGTAAAAACTTCGCAAAAAATTATTGAAAAATTAAAAGAAAGAGTAAAGAAAGATAATTTTGAAAGTTCAGAGCAATTATATGATATACTGAAAGAGGAAATCACCTCGATTTTATCAGATGAAAATCCTGCAAATGAAGATATTTATAATATCACTGCAGAAAGTAAACCATATATCATTTTAATTGTAGGGGTTAACGGAGTCGGGAAAACTACGACAATCGGAAAATTGTCGTATAATTTCAAAAATGCCGGAAAATCTGTTGTAATTGGGGCTGCCGATACCTTCAGAGCTGCTGCAAATGAACAATTGGAAATTTGGGCAGAAAGAGCAGGAGTTGAAATTATCAAGCAAAGGCAAGGTGCAGATCCTGCTGCTGTTACTTATGATACAGTGAAATCTGCTCAATCTAAGCAGAAAGACGTAGTTATTATAGATACTGCCGGAAGGCTTCATACGAAAGGAAATTTGATGCAAGAGCTTGAAAAGATTACTCGTGTGATTAAAAAACTTAAACCTGAAGGTCCTGATGAAGTGTATTTAGTACTTGACGCAACTACCGGACAAAATGCAATTATTCAGGCAAAGGAATTTTCTAAAGTAGCTCAAGTTACCGGGATTGTACTGACAAAATTAGACGGAACAGCTAAAGGTGGAGTTGTGATTCCAATAGTTGATGAATTACAAATTCCTGTCAGATTCATTGGTGTTGGCGAGCAAATTGATGATTTGCAAGTCTTTGTCCCTAAAGAATTTGTAGAAGCATTATTCTGAGAACGTATTAATAATGGAGTTATATTGGACACAGAAATTATTCAAATAAATTCAAATTATGATTTTGCAATCATGGTTGCTCAAAAAGCAGTCTTGAATGGAGACCTTATTGTTTTTCCTACCGATACTGTTTATGGTGTGGGTTGTTTCTACAAGAATATTGATGCAGTAAAGGAAATATACCATATTAAAACAAGACAATTCAATAAACCACTTGCAGTTTATTTTTCAGACGTTGATATGGTGGAAGATTTCGTGAAGGATTACTCACCAACTTTGCAGGTTTTATGTGAAGAATTCTTACCGGGTCAGCTTACTATAATAACAGAAAAAAACCGTAGGATATCAGATATTATTACGAGTGGACAAAATACAATTGGTTTTAGAGTTCCTAAGTCAAAATTTATTCTTGATTTAGTCGATGAAATTGGTTATCCAATGGTTGGTACTTCTGCAAATATTTCAAATGCTCCTGCTGCAAAAACAGCAAAAGAAGCTTTTAAAGTATTTAACACAAAATTACCTTATATCTTTCAGGATGATACAGGTGCTTCCGGTGTGGATTCTACGATAATTTCAGTAATAAAAGAAAAAGTGAAATTAATTCGTGAAGGAGCTTTACCTTTCGAAAAAATCAAGAATTTTTTAAACATATAAACGCAGCCATCCTTCCGGATTTGTTTTTATCTCTACGGTAAGAGTGGAATCTCTTATCTGAAATTGTTGAAACTGGAGAGATTTCAATATTTTCCTTTTGGATTCCAAGTTCCAGCATTTGAAAAAGTATTTCCTTCTTATTATCAAAAAACCATTTTTCATCAGAAATTTGTTGGGTTGAATTCGGAAAAAATTGAGCTACATCCTTCCCAACTTCATATTCATCTCCACCTGCAGAAGGAGTAAGCCAAATTTTCAAATTTCCAGGTTTTGAACCAAACTGTAGGACCATTTTTTCGATGCCACTTTCAGCAATTTTTAACTTAGTACCTTTCCACCCTGAATGGAATGCTCCAATTACTTGATTTTGATTGTCATATACCATAATACCGCAACAATCTGCCAGTGAGAGAACTAAAATGAGTTCCTTCTCATTTGTGATTAATCCATCAGATTCATAGATTGGGAAATTACTTTTCGCAATGTTAACTATATTGCTGTGAATTTGTTTTTGATAAATAAATTTCTCAAGAGAAAAGCCTAATTCATTTGCAAGAATTTTTCGATTTTGCACTACTTCTTGTTCAGTAAATATGTCAGCCTGAGATATGGAAAAACCGAATGGAGGGAACAAATCATCATTTTTCAATGTTATTCCGGTAATTATTTCATCATCGAAAATATGTGTCGGAGTATATATTTTTAACATAATTAATCAAATTTGAATGTTTATTAAACGAGATAAATCCTTTTGAATTGATTAATTTTGTATATATTAAAAGGTGAAAAAATGCAAATTGGAATAATCGGTTACCCATATTCGGGTAAAACAACTCTTTTTCAGACAATTAGTCAGATTCATATAGACCCTAATATTGCTTCAAAGAAAGATTCTAATCAGGCTGTAGTGAAAGTTCCCGATACCCGTTTAGATAAACTCACAGATATGTTCAATCCCAAAAAGAAAGTAAATGCTACTATCGAATTTGTGGACTTTGCAGGATTCCAAAATGTTGAACAGAAGGGTGGAATTTTCAATACTGCATTTCTTGTAAAAGCTCGCACAATGGATGCAATCGTCCACGTAGTTCGTGGATTTGCTGACGATACTGTGCCTCATGTTCTCAATACAGTAAACTTGGAAAGAGATGTTCAGAATCTTGAAGATGAGTTTGTATTGGCAGATTTAGCATTTGTTGAAACTCGTATAGAAAAACTGGAAAAAGATTTACAAAAGCAAAAGAATAAAGATGAAGTGGAAAAAGAACTTAGTGAAATGATTCGATGGAAAGAAACTTTGGAAGGAAATGTACCATTACGTGAAATTGAGTTTGATGATAATGTGAAAAAATTCCTGAAAAATTACCAACCACTTTCCGCAAAGCCCCTTATGGTTGCTTTGAATCTTGATGAGAATGATGTTCCGAATAAAGATAAAATAGTGCAACGAATCAGTGAAAAATTTACTTCCAAAAAAATTCTTACAGTTCCTTTCTTTGCTAAAATTGAGCTTGAATTATCACAATTAGAAGAAGAAGAAAAAGAAATTTTCATGGCTGATTATGGTTTGGAGGGTTCTCCTCTTAACCGCTTAATTCAAAGTGCTTATAATTTGTTGGGATTGCAATCATTCTTTACTGTCGGTGAAGATGAAACTCGCAGTTGGACTATACGTAAAGGTATGACTGCACAGGAAAGTGCTGGAGTAATCCATACAGACTTCTTCAATAAATTCATCCGAGCAGAAGTGATTGGGTACGACCACTTTATCGAAGAAGGCAGCTTTGCAAAATGTAAGGAGAAAGGATATTTTCGTCTGGAAGGAAAAGAATACATAGTAAATGATGGTGATATCTTAAATATTAGACACAGTTAATACGTCAAAAAATTACCTTTTTAATTTTCGAGGTGAAAATGTCTTCAACAAATACAAAATGGTATCAGAACGGATATGTTTATCTGACAGTTGGGATTATTATTGGTTCCTGTATTTTAGCATTTGGATTGGGTTCAATCAAAGGTAACGATGACTCAATTACTGTGAAAGGATATGCTGAAATGAATCTGACAAGTGATTTATGCGTTTGGAGAATATCCATAAATGCGAGAATGTCAACTTTAGCTTCCACTTTCGATAAAATCAAACAAAATAAGGAAAGGATTTATGCATTTTTATTGGACAATGGAATTGATAAATCTATAATCAAGGAAACCTCTCTTTCGAATTATACAATTTATAATTATGATAGAAATGGAGGTGAATCTGACGTGAAAGGTTATAGTATGAGCCAATCGCTAGTAATCAATTCTAAAGATATTAAACAAATTCAGTCCTTATCATTGAGTATAAATGATTTGCTCGCAGAAGGAATAGAATTTAATTCAAATCCCCCAGAATTTTATGTATCTGACCTTGGAAAGTATAAGATTAAAATGCTCGGTGAAGCATTGAAAGATGCCAAGATTCGTGCAACAGAAATTGCAAAAAGTGTAGGAAATGATATCGGTGGAATCCGATACGCAAGACAAGGAATATTCCAAATTACTCCGGTGAACTCAACTGAAATTTCTGATTGGGGAATTAATGATGTAAGTTCTGTTGAAAAGTCCATAAAATCCGTAGTGGATGCTTCTTTTTACGTAAAATAAACCTAATTCATGGAATCACTCAAACGCTATCTTTATAATCATAAATTTTTGCTTGTCGCACATAGAGGTTCTTCCGGAACAGCGCCCGAAAATACTCTTGCAGCTTACAGCCGAGCATTAAGTTTGAATGTTCCCGGAATTGAAATTGACATACACCAAACTAAAGACTTTGAAATTGTTGCTTTTCACGATGATGCTTTAGGTAGAACTGCAGAAGGGAATAAAAAAATTGAAGAAACTACCCTCGAAGATTTAAGGAAACTTGATGTAGGTTCGTGGTTTGGAGATGAATTTAATTCAGAAAAAATTCCTACTCTCGAAGAAATACTTGAATTAGTTGGAAATAAGGCATTCCTGATTATTGAGTTAAAGCCAAACAACAAAGATCCTGAAGCTTTTGTTCAGAATTTAATTAGGAAAATATCAAAAAATCATAGTGTAAATAAAGTAATACTTGTTTCTTTTGATTATGCCTTATTGAAAATGGCAAAAAATATTAATGAATTTTTTCTAACTGCAGCAATTAAAATACCCGGACAAAATATATTACCAAGCTCAATTATTGAAAATTCAAGTGCAGATGCAGTAATTTGCTCTGTTGATGAATTGAATGATACATTTGTCGGAAATGCAAAGGATAATAGTATTGGCCTTGCTGTTTATGATGTAGATAATGAAGAACAACTGAAGAAAGCCTTGAAATATCAAGTGAGAGGAATTGGGACAAATTACCCTGAAACAATTATTGAATTATTAAGAAAATTCGAAATATTATGAACGAAATTATAAAAAAACCAAAAAAATTGCATAGACCAAAGCCATATCTTTTGCAAAGTGAATGGGAAGATGGCTCAATTTATACAATTAAAATTCAGACATTCCGTGATAAATGTCCTTGTGCAGAATGTTCAGGAGAAGCAATGCCGAGCATTGACGGACAGAACCGCTTTTTTGCAGGATTGAATACAATGAAACCGGGCAAATATGAGTTGAAATCATTAAAAGCCGTTGGTAATTACGGAGTACAGCCAGCTTGGGGAGATGGTCACGATGCCGGACTTTATACCTGGGATATACTTCTGGATATCTTTGTTGCAAATAATCTTACTCAAGAAGAAATTGATGAATTAGATAAAAAATCGGCAAATGCCACCAAAAACTAATAAAAACAAATAAAAATGGAAAAATTAACTTTTCAAGAAGAAATTCTAGTAGGAATACCTGATTATTTGCCTGAAATTCAAGATTTTGATCCGGAAATTAGCCGTGCACCAAAAAGAAAAGATATATTAAATTCTGATGAAAAGAAATTGGCACTTAAAAATGCTTTACGCTATTTTCATCCAAAATTTCATGAAGTACTTGCACACGAATTTGCAGAGGAATTGCAAAAGTATGGCAGAATTTATATGTATAGATTCAGACCAACTCACAAAATTTTTGCTCGACCAATTGAAGAATATCCTGCTAAGAGTAAGCAGGCAGCTGCAATTATGCTGATGATTCAGAATAATCTCGATGAAGCAGTTGCACAACATCCTTATGAGTTAATAACTTATGGCGGGAATGGTGCTGTTTTTCAGAATTGGGCACAATATCGGTTAACAATGAAATATCTTGCTGAAATGACTGATGAGCAAACTTTGGTGATGTATTCCGGTCATCCATTCGGACTCTTCCCGTCGCATTCAGATGCTCCGAGAGTTGTTGTTACTAATGGAATGGTAATTCCTAATTATTCTTCCAGAGATGATTATGAAAAATTCAATGCACTCGGTGTTTCGCAATATGGACAGATGACTGCAGGTTCGTATATGTATATTGGACCACAAGGTATAGTGCATGGAACAACTATTACCGTAATTAATGCAGAACGATTACGTTCCGGAGAAGATTTGGCAGGGAAAGTATTCATTACTTCAGGTCTGGGAGGGATGTCCGGAGCTCAGGCAAAAGCTTCTTTCATCGGTGGTGCCGTTGGTATTATTGCCGAAATTAATCCTAAAGCACTCATTAAAAGATATGAGCAAGGCTGGCTGAATGAATATTATGAAGATTTAGATAGTTTACTTGCTCGGGCTAATGTAGCAAAAAAGAATAAAGAAGCAATTTCAATTGGCTATTTAGGAAATATTGTCGACCTTTGGGAAAAAATTGCAGAAACTGATTTCCAAGTTGAGCTTGGTTCCGACCAAACATCATTGCATAATCCTTTTGCAGGCGGGTATTATCCTGTGGGACTTACACTCGAAGAATCTAATGATATGATGTCTAATGAGCCGGAAAAGTTCAAGGAATACGTATATGAATCATTAAGAAGGCACGTAGCGGCAGTGAATAAAATTGCGGATAGGGGAATGTTCTTCTGGGATTACGGAAATGCATTTTTACTTGAATCCGGCAGAGCCGGGGCAAATATTATGGAAGGGAATAAATTTAAATATCCATCATATGTGGAAAATATTATGGGACCGCTCTGCTTCGATTATGGCTTTGGCCCATTTCGCTGGGTATGTACTTCCGGCAATCCTGTAGATTTGCAGAAAAGTGATGAAATTGCTGCGAAT
>MHAC01000042.1:44878-45922 GCA_001804565.1 Ignavibacteria bacterium GWF2_33_9
AAATTCAGCTGCAGGATAATCTGAAATGGATTGAAGAAGCAAGTAAAAATAAATTAGTAGTTGGTTCTCAGGCAAGGATACTTTATGCAGACGCAGAAGGTCGCATAAGAATTGCAAAAGCTTTTAATGATGCAATTGCAAACGGTTATATTACTGCACCTATTGTATTAGGTCGTGACCATCATGATGTGTCAGGAACCGATTCGCCATATCGTGAAACTGCAAATATTTATGATGGTTCCAGTTTCACTGCAGATATGGCAGTTCAGAATTTTGTAGGTGACGCTTTCCGTGGTGCAACATGGATATCGCTGCATAATGGAGGTGGAGTTGGTTGGGGTGAAGTAATAAACGGCGGTTTCGGAATGCTGCTGGATGGTACTCCTGCTGCAGAGCGCCGCTTGAAATCCATGCTTTTCTGGGATGTGAATAATGGAATTACTCGCCGCAGTTGGGCACGTAATTCCGGTGCTATGACTGCAATCCAAAGAGCAATGAATGCTGAACCGAAACTTAAAGTTACTTTACCGAACATTGCAGATGACAATCTGATTGAAAGGATTATACAATAATTATAGATACTTGACTGATTTTTTAAGGATCAGATCACATTTTTCATTTACTTGTGAATGTACGTAGAGACAGGTTTCAGACCTGTCTCTACAACAGATTGATGTGTCAGCACTGCCTCCGGGAGTGTATTTCATTAGGATTGGGGATGTGGTGCAGAAATTTGTGAAGATGTGAAGTAAGTGAAAGTGAGAGTGAGAGTGAAAGGAGAAAATCGAATTAAAGCTCTGGTTTAA
The DNA here is from genome assembly GCA_001804565.1 of Ignavibacteria bacterium GWF2_33_9. Classification (GTDB taxonomy): domain Bacteria; phylum Bacteroidota; class Ignavibacteria; order Kapaibacteriales; family UBA2268; genus GWF2-33-9. Next base: position 45,685 of record MHAC01000042.1, read on the forward strand.
CAATAAATCGGAGTTTTTTTTTGTATTGTATGAAATGTTGCACTCGCCTAAATAATTAATTTATACTAATAAATCACTATTATTCATCTTTATTTTGTAAATTAATTTTAAGTTAATTCACAATTTGGAGTTTTTATGGAAAAGATACAAACTGAACGCAAAGTGAGCTTCAATGGTTCAATGGTTCAATGGTTCAATGGTTCAATGGTTCAATGGTTCAATGGTTCAATGGTTCAAT
>MHAC01000042.1:45947-49964 GCA_001804565.1 Ignavibacteria bacterium GWF2_33_9
TTATGTTGATTATTGTAGTAAATCTTTTATTACCATTTAATACAAAAGCATTAACAGAAGGTAAACCATCTTTTATTAATTTTTCAACATTTTCAATTCAAGCAGACAGTACATTATCAGTTGGTGATACGATTAGTATACAATTTGATGTCACATCATTAGTAGCAGATTCAGCAACAGTTTATTTCCACACAACAATAGGATTGCACATTTTAAATAATGATTCTACTTTTTATAAGACTAGAATTATGACTGATACTAATTCTACTCAAAACATCGTAATTAATATTTTAGTCGATTCAATAAAATTTGCATCATATTCATTATTTGTTGTAGCTGATCAACAATCATTACTTTATGAAAATTCTAGTACATTTACTGGAGGCGTATACCCAATTGATGCAACTTCTGTAATGGAAGATGATCCATATGATAATGAGGACTTAACAGTAACTACTATGCAGTTCTCTCAAACAACTTGTCCAGAAGAAATTAATCACCATATTAAAATTAAAGGAAAAGTAACATTTTTAGATTGGGGTGAGGCTCAAGAATTTTATGCAACCGGGAGTGCATTAGAAAATTATCCAAGAAGAAAATCACCATTAACTACAGCATGGATTTTCTTCAGAGATCCAAATAATCCAACTACTTTAACTCATCCAATACCATTTAATCAAACAACTGGTCTTCCAATAGAAGGAATTCATTTTGCAAAATGTATTGAAGGTACTAATTTTAATGAAGAAGCTGGTGAATTTACATTTGAGTTTGATTATAATCCACTTGCTATTGGTTGCCAAACTAATGAAAATATGACAGTGGAAATATATATTGCAAAAGAAAATGAAACAGCAATTTTAAATAGTGGAAGCAACAATTATATTGTTTCAAATTTTACTAATCCATTTTATTCAATAGAAAATAATCCAGTGAATACATTAAAATTATTTCCTTCTAAATACTTTAGTTATACTTATACAAATGGGGTACCAGAAAATATTGATATTTCATATCAAAATATAAATAGTTTAAATATTGAAATACCATGGGATGAAGGTGCAATTTTTAGATATTCAACTTTATCAAGAGAATTCTTAAAAGATATTTACAATAATTTAACACTTAACTTTACTAATGAAAGAATCAGAAAATTAACTCAAAGTTGTTGTAATTTAACCTGGAGAGAATATGATGATGAAGATCCTAGAAATAACCCTGGTGGTAATTTTGTACCAAATACAAGAGTAATTAATATTTATAAATATTATAATGGAAAATCAGATAATTATGCAAACTGTAAAGCAATAGCACATGAATTCGGACACTTTTTTGACGAATGGATGCCGCTATATCAACATAATGAAGAAGAAGCATTTGCTTTGTTTTTCTCTTATGCTGCTAATGTATGGATGCATAATAATTTTGGAGATTTATTTACTATTTGGGATGATTGTGAAATCGGACCTTTTGCTGAATATTTAAAAGATAATGTTGTTCATAAATATTATCCAAATTTACCAAATGAAGTTGAGGCTAATCGATTCGGCAATATTACAAAATTGGGAGTACCTGATGTAAATACTTGTAGATTTGCATGTTATTTATGGAATATTTACGATTCAAAGAGTGACCAACCATTTTCTCCTATTTCAGAATGGGATGGTATGGCAAATGATGATGTTGAAAATTTAGGAGAAGATTTAATGAATTTTTGGTTAGATTGTTCATCTGATGTACATAGTTTTAAGGATTTCCATAATTATTTTATTGCAAATTATTCTTCAAATGAAAGACTTCAAAATTCAATTAAATCAATATATGATTTCATGGATTATGCTGATGATACTGATGAAGATGAAGGAAATGATGATTATTATGCTAATAGACCAATAGAAAATATTTCAGCTAGAATGATTGGCCCAAATATATCAGGCATGGATTATACAACTTCAATAGATAATAATCAATTATATATTAAATTTTCATGGGGTGTTCCAATTAATTTTAATAACATTCCATTTGAATATATTTTTCCTGGTTCAGATCTTGAAGAAAAAATTGAATATCCATTTCAAAATTTACCTTTTGCTATGAAATTATTTCACAATGACACTAATCAAGATACATGGTCAAATATTGAAACCGTAACTGATTATGTAAATACACAAGAAACAGACTGGTATTTGGTTCATGACTGGAATAATTATTGTAATTTTAAATTATCAACTGTTAATATTAATGATGAAGAATCAAATATTCCTTTAATTGAACATATGGGAATATCACAACAAAAAATTGGTATTGATAATAATGATTCTGATAATAGATCCTTAATTACATCAATAAATATAATCAACCAGACTTTATCAATTAATTCTTCAGTTAATATCAAGTTAAAAAAAGCAATATTATATGATCTTAATGGTAAAATTATTGAAGAATTAAATATTAATAATGATTTTGCTAGTTATCATATTATTAAGTTAAATGAAGATATAAATATATTAAATATTCAAATATTATTATTACAATTAAATTATTTAGATTATGATAATAATGAATATATAATTTATTATAAGTTTATTAAGTAATAGAGGTAATTATGAAAAAGATTTTTTTAACAATTATTGTTAATATTTTATTTTTACAATGTAATTTATTATTCTCTGATGATTGGGAACCATTCCCAATAAATCAGACTTCATATTATAAAATAACAGATGTTTATTATACACAATCAATAGTCTTCTTCGATAAGGTAGATTTACTAGGGTCAATTGGTATAATTAATTATGATTCAATAAATATTATTAATGAAAATCATAAAGAGTATTTTTCGAAAAAATATAATAAGCTTAAAAAAGATGAATGTTTAATTTCAAAACTTGATAGTTTAAATTCATACGCTTATGATTTATCAAGTATTTTTCCGGATTATTATTCAATAATTAATGATACATTAACTTTTAAAATTAATTTTTTTGCAAAAAACAATGATTTTAATTTTAAATTACCGCTAAATATGAATAAAGATGATAATTATATTCAAAGTTCATATGATTCATCAATCAAATATACAGTTTCACTTAATACTAAAATGATTGCAAAGGAAAGGGTAACTACTTTTGGGATTGAAGATTCAATTATGATTTTTAGTATTGAAAGAAAAAGATTACCAAAACCGTTAGATAGTACTTTTGAAATTATTCTTAGTAAAAATTTCGGATTTTTGTCATTTGTTCCATTGGATTTACTTGACCCTGCTCCTATTTCAATAAAAATTTTAAGATTGGAATTAGTTTCTGCTATTATAAATTCAGAGAACTATGGTGAAACTTATAATTTTGAATACCGAAGGAGGGATTTATTAGAAAAACCAGGTGATATAAGAATATATAAAGAAATTTGGGGTTATTTAGGAGATACAAAACATGCTTTTATAAGAGATTCATTGATGGGAATTGACGATTCGGGTGATGGAGTTTTTGTAGTTTATAATCGTCAAATTATTTCGTCTCATCAAGGAGACTTGCCGAATTCGAATAAAAATTATTCATATAGTTATTATAAAAAAGATTCAATAATTTATAGTGGATATAATGCAATGGTTAATGCACTCAAAAAAGGAGAAACATTTCTTCAAAGTACAAAATTGTTTGATAAAGTTCCAAATAAAGAAACAGAAGAAAAAGATGATTCGCTTGAAGTAATTGCAATGCCCTTATTATTCAAATTTGTAGAAAAATGTGGAGAAAAGGATTTACAAATTTTCTATAATTATCAAGCAAAATTAGACAGAGAAAATTGTAATCTTCCAACAAGATATTTCATTTACAGGATTTTAGATAAGATGACTGATTTATGGTGGCAACATGGTCAAAACAATCCAATATTTGAGGGTGATCATATTATAGGTTATAAAAATAGGGACTGCGAATGGGGTGATTTAACCTGGCCGCCAAAAGGAGTTTCTATAAAAGATATTGAAGAAAATACTATTAATATTTACCCCAA